>JANXNT010000967.1 GCA_025353985.1 Limnoglobus sp. | reverse complement strand
GTACAACCATCCTCGTGTGCTTGCCGCACTCACGGCACACGCTCTAGATGCGATCAGCATCTCTTCCGTGAATATGGAAGAGATGCTCGGAGGTTGGATCCGTCGCATACCTCAGTCTCGCACACCGCGCGACGAAGCCATTACATCGGTATTACTCACCGAATCGGTAATATTCTTGGCAGGTTTTTCGCTCGTTCCGATAACGGAAGTCGCTATCAATCGATATGAAGCGCTTCGACGAATGAAGTTGAACGTCGGTCGAAACGATTTGCGTCTGGCGGCGTGTGCATCAGAACTGGATGCAATTGTTGCGACGAACAACATTCGCGATTTTGGTCGCGTACCCGGATTAAAGTGGGTGGATTGGACGAAATAGCGTCGCGAATACCAAAATCATACTTCACAGGTGACGCGGTGCCCGTACTCGAAGTCGAAAAACTGACGATGAAATTCGGCGGCATCACCGCCGTCGATGGCGTCGATTTTGCCGTCGAGCCGGGGCAGATTTACTCCGTGATCGGCCCCAATGGTGCGGGCAAGACGACCGTCTTCAATGCCATCACGGGTATCTATAACCCGAGCGATGGCCGCATTCGTTTTGAAGGACATTCTGCCGAACGCCCGCTGACTTTTCGCGTGCTGTTGCACTGTGCGTTCGTGGGCGTGCTGACTGCGATTCTCTGTTTCTTTGCGGCCGTTGGAATTGAACCACTTTGGAATGCTGCGATCAAGCGACCGCTTGCGAACGGCGTCGACAAGTTCTCGTACGGCGAATCGGCGAAGGCGGCAATCGCGTACCTCAATGGCGAACTCGCGATCGAGAAACAGCGGCGTGGCAGCCGGTGGCGAATCGTCAGTGCGGAAGGTTCGCAAGAGTTCGCCACCGCGGCTAACGAGGCCGATGCACGAGTCTTGCAAGGTGCGTTCTCCGCTGCCCTTCGCGATCCGCAATCACCCCTACCGACATCCGACGCGCCCGAAATTGCCGCGAAGCTGGATGCGCTCCGTACGAAGATCCGCACCGATCACGCGGTGCTAATCGGCGCGACACTCGGCGGGTTGTTGCTCGGGGCGGCGGGGTCGTTCGTGATCTGGCGTCGCAGCAAACGCTCGGCGGATTTCCTGTCGCTTCAGGGGATCGCCCGCACGTTCCAGAACATCCGGTTGTTCCAGAATATGACGGTCGGCGAGAACGTGCTGATCGGGATGCACCGCTCGATTCCCGGCGGCTGGCTGTCGGCAGTGTTGCGGCTTCCGAAGCAACGACAGCGCGAAGCCGAGGCGGCAACGAAAGCACGCGAATTGCTCCAGTTCATGGGGCTGGCCGGTCGGTACGACGATCTCGCGAAGAACCTGCCGTACGGCGACCAGCGTCGCCTCGAAATCGCCCGTGCAATGGCCACCGAGCCGAAATTGATCTTGCTCGACGAACCAGCCGCCGGGATGAACCCGAGCGAAACGACGGGCTTGATGGAACTCATCCGCAAGATCCGCGAACGCGGTATCACGGTGCTATTAATCGAACACCACATGAACCTCGTCATGGGCATTTCGGACCGCATCGCGGTGCTGGACTACGGCAAAAAGATCGCCGAAGGCGCACCCGCCGAGATCGCCCACAACCCGAAAGTGATCGAGGCCTACCTCGGCAAGGAGGAGGTCAGCTAGAACCCTCGGCCTCCGAATTTTATCGTCGCTTCGGTGGCAATCTTCGCACGCCAACGGCAATCGTTTCGCCCATCAGATCGTCCAAGAACTTGCTGTCGTTGAGTCCGATGAGGTGGCCGACCTCGTGTGCGATCACGGACACCAAGTCAATGCGATTCGCCGCCAGACTGCCTGGCTTCGCACGCCCGCCACGTACGGTTGGTGTGAATGCAGAGTCGGTCACATCGGTAAACCAACCATATCCAGCAGCGTTGTCGTCCAACGTGATCCGACGAGCATGGGGGTCCGCCAAACCGAGGACGCCATCCCCGAGTTGGGCAATCGAGATTTGTACGGCTCCGGGTGCTCGCAACGCCGATACGTTGAATCCACTGGCAGCGAGACGAGTCAAAACGAAGCTCAACGCCACTTGTGCCTCCGCCTGAGTCAGCGTAACGGTGACGGGATTTTCTCGCTTTTGACCACCCGCGGCTTGGAGCGGATCGGCCGGGTAATTCCAGTCGCCTGTAACCGGCGTGTATGACCCCAAACCATAAGTGAACGTCGACACATCGGGTCCGCCACTATTGTTCGAATTCCTGAGGTACCATACGCCGTTCGGGTCGAAAACCCCCGGTGTAGTAATGCCATCGTTGTTCCAGTCGCCCGCGATCGGTTTCCATCCCGCTCCGCCGTATGGGAATGGCCCGATATCGGGCGAGCCCGAGATGTTTTTGTTCTTGAGGTACCATTTTCCACTCGGGTCTACGATGCCGACTGTCGTCGTACCGTTGCCGTCCCAGTCGCCCACGACCGGCTTCCAGCCTGCCCCACCGTATGGGAAGGAACCCGCATCCGGTTCTCCGCTGTTGTTACTGTTTCTGAGGAACCAATTGCCTGTTGCCGGGTCGAATAAACCGATACTCCAGATTCCGTCCCCGTTCCAGTCACCAGCAACGGGGATACCGCCGACCGGGCCGAACGAGAACGACGTGATGCTGTCCGAACCGCTGGAGTTGAAGTTCCGCAAATGGAACGTGGCGGTGGATTTATCGAACCAGCCCGGCGTGAACGTGCCGTTGCCATCCCAATCGCCGACGATGCCTTGCGAACCGACCGCACCGTAAACGAATTGCGAAATATCCGGGCCGCCAGACGTGTTCGAATTGCGAAGAGACCAGGTCGCAGCACTGGAGTCGAATACGCCCGCCGTGAACGTTTGAGGATTGCCGGCGATGCGAGCAATGCTGATGTTAACTTCTTTAACGTTACCATCGGAAAAACCCGCCAGAACAATGTTGCCCTTGCGGTCGAGGGCCATCCCTCTTATCTCGTCGTCGCCTTTAAAATCGTATACAGCGGTCCTACTCGTGGCTGTCAATAACGCATTCGCCCCGGCAGAAGTAAATTGAGCGAGGGCAAAATCCTGGCTATTCGACGGGGAAGCTTGATGGTTGGTGTACCCACCTACCAAGATGCGGCCGTCGGGCCGCACGAGAATACTCGTCGCAATGTCTTCGGCACCTAAAGTCTGTGAGGCAATTCCGTCTCCGCTAAAACTCGTGTCGAGCGTACCGCTACTCGTCAATTTGACGACGGTAAAGTCTGCCAAGTTTCCGATATTACTCGAACCGCCGACGAGAATGCTCCCGCCTGGCGTGATGGCCAGGGCCGTGGCTTGGTCATTGCCATTAATGTCGACGAGTCTCACGCCGCCGGATCCGAAAGTGGAATCGGTTGTGCCCGTGGAAGTCAGACGAAGCGCAAAGAAATCGTTCGAAGTCCCCGAGCCGGTCGTTCCAGCAATCACGATCCGATTGTTCGAGTCGATCGTGACCGCTTTCGCGACGTCGGTATTCACGAGGTAGACGAACTGTTTGCCAGTGCTATTGAAGCTGGTATCGAGTGAGCCATCGTTGTTGAGTTGCACGATACCGATACGATCCGTCGCCGCGATTGTACCAGGGACTGGCGTGTTTTGCGTCGAACCGACGAGGACGATTTTGCGAACACCACCGACGAAATACGTTGCAATACCGTACGCGGAATCATCGTTCGTGCCACCGCCTCCGAAGTCGATTAAAGTGACTCCGTTACCGTCGAAAGTCGTATCGACAGTGCCATCGCTATTGAGGCGGATTGCAAGGAAATCTTTATCGTTACCGGCACCGATACCGTTATTGTAATTGGCATATCCACCGAGAAGGATTTTGCCGTCCGATTGTATGGCAACACTATTCGCGGTTTGCTCGATTCCTCCGGTCGCATCGACGACAGCACGACCGTCGTTCCCGAATGTCCGGTCGAGTGACCCATCGGGATTGACGCGAATGGCCATTGCGTTCGCATGAGCATTCCCAAATGCAAACAGCCCCACCGCAACGATTTTACCATCGGGTTGGACCGCAACGGCCGTAGCCGCCTGAGCGTCTTTTTGCCCGAGCAGTGCGTATTCGCGATGCCCGGTGCCATTGAACTTCGGGTCCAGAGTGCCGACTGCGGACGGAACGTCGCGCGACTCCAGCAGTTCCACTTTTAGGCGAACCGCGGTCCGAAGAGATTTTTGGATCTTCATAAAGCCATCCCATTAGCGAATGTCATTGCACTTGATAAAGTTGGTAGACAGTCTATGTCGATGCACGCAGATGGGCAATGCGGAAAATGAGTTCTTTTCCGATTATCTGTAATTGCGGTTCGATTGCCGTTCACGCCAAATCGAAAAAATCTCTTGCAGGAGATTCGACAATCCGAAACGGACAGAATTTACTACGATACTGGCAACTCCGTTTCGAATATCAGATACGCAATCTCCCGTGCGAGTAGTCTTAGAGGTCCGCTAAATGTCCGCTTTGTTGACGGTGGATAAATTGCGTGCGGGTTACGGGCCGATCGATGCGCTGCACGACCTCAGCATCGAAGTGCAAGAAGGCGAGATCGTCGCGCTCATCGGGGCCAACGGCGCGGGCAAAACGACGACGCTGATGAGCATTTCCGGCCTCATGAAGGTGCGTTCCGGGGCGATTCATTTCAACGGGCAGAACATCACCCGGACGCCGAGCCACGAAGTCGTGCGGCTCGGCCTCGCGCAGTCGCCCGAAGGCCGCAAGATCTTCCCGCGCCTGTCGGTGCTCGAAAACCTTGAGATGGGCGCGTTCACTCGAAACGACACCAAGGGAATCGCCGACGATATTGCGACCGCGTTCGCGATGTTTCCGATACTCAAAGAGCGGAAAAG
>JANXNT010000965.1 GCA_025353985.1 Limnoglobus sp. | reverse complement strand
CGCGTCGAGCCGAATTTTAAGCCGAACTGGTCGCCGGAAACGTTGCGTAGCCGAAACTATATCTGTCACCTCACGACGATTCAGCGTTCGCTGTTTACGCAACTCGGCGGGTTCCGCCATGGTTTCGACGGTGCACAAGATCACGACCTCGTGCTGCGAGCCGGCGAGCTGGCTCGGCAGATTGTGCATATTCCGCACGTCCTGTATCACTGGCGGATGCACGCGCAATCGACGGCGGCCACGGCCGGCAGTAAGGGTTACGCACACGATGCCGGCAAACGCGCCGTGCAAGATCACTTGCTACGCGGCAAAGTCGATGCATCTGTGTACGATGGTCCGGTGCCCGGAACGTATCAGGTCGTGTATCAGTTGCGGGAACAACCGCTGGTTACTGTGATCGTGCCGAACAAGGATCAGCCGGAGATGCTCGCGCGATGCGTCGAGTCGTTAGCGAACAGCAGTTACACGAATTTTGAACTCATCCTCGTCGAGAACGGCAGCACGCGCCCGGAGACATTCGCGTATTATCGGCACTTCGAAGCGACGCGCAACGTTCGCATTCTGACGTGGTCGAAGCCATTCAACTATGCTGCCGTAAACAATTTTGCCGCCACACAGGCGAAGGGCGAACTTCTGTTATTCCTCAATAACGACATCGAAGCGGTGAATCCGGACTGGCTCGAACGGATGGTCAAGCACGCGACACAACCGGGAGTCGGTGCGGTCGGCGCGAAACTCTATTACGCGGACGACACAATCCAGCACGCGGGGATCGTCGTTGGGATGGGTGGCGTGGCGGGGCATTCGCACTTGAGTTACCCGCGTCATGCGTCCGGTTATATGCAACGGCTGAAGTTTACGCAGAATGTTGCAGCCGTAACGGGGGCGTGCCTACTCTGCCCGCGTGCGGCATTCGAGCGCGTTGGCGGATTCGACGAAGGCTTTATCCTGGCGTTCAATGACGTCGATCTCTGTTTGCAGATCCTCGCCGCCGGGTATCGCATCATCTGGACGCCCGATGCGGAGTTGTACCATTACGAATCGAAAACGCGGGGTTACGAAGATACACCCGAGAAAGAGCGTCGTTTCAAGAAAGAGCACGATTTGTTTCAACTCAAGTGGGAAGCGTTCTTAAAGAGCGGCGACCCCTACTACAGTCCGCATTTTCGGCTCGACCGGCCCGATTTCGCACTGAGGGCCGCGTGAAATCGTTGCAACTTGAGTAATTCTGGCAAGAAATCGCGGGCCGGCAAACCGCGTCGCATCGCACATCGTCTGACAAGTATAGCACCCGCGTTCCGATCCACGGGCGTAACCGCCATGCCCCGAATGTGCGGGGAACGCGATCCGGGAATTCGCCCCGACTCTGCCGACCGCACCGCCCGCTATCGTGTATAAAACGATAGCCATTCCGTCCGCACGGACGATTCGTAGACCAGCATTCGGAATCGCGGGGAAACGGCCAACACTCACCGTACTCGACCCTGGAGTAGATCACTCATGTTCGGCTTTCTTTCACCCAAAGTTCGTGGCTCGAATGCTGCGTCGCAGTTGGTAAGCACCTACGGACTCGGCTTCGATACGCTCGAATCGCGAGAAGTGCCGACCGTCGTATCGGCCCCCGATAGCTATCAGGTGCAAGCCGGCCAAGTCTTGACCATCAGCGCATTCGTGCCCGATGTCAAGACTGGCAAAATTGGCGTACTTTCGAACGACTTCAGCACGACGAACCCGAACGCGATCTTGACCGCTGTACGGCAGTCCGCTGCCATTTCCTCCAATAATGGCAACCCCGCACCCGCTCTGCCAGCCAACTCGCTACGATTCGACTCGAATGGCGGCTTTACCTTCGTCGCACCGTCGAATTACGACACGAACTTCGGCCCGATCACGTTCACTTACAATGCGATCGATTTGACATCGAACGACTTGCCGAGTGTGGCCGTTACGGTGACGATCACGATTGTCGCGGCAACGACTTCGCAATCGCTATTCGCCGTCGCCTCCGGCCCCGGTGCCGAACCGCGGGTTCGAGTATTCGAATCGACTACGGGTATCGAACGATACTCCTTCCTCGCCTACGAACCCTCGTTCCTCGGTGGCGTTCGCGTGGCGACGGGCGATGTGAATCGCGACGGTGTCGACGACATTGTCACCGTTCCCGCGAACGGCGGATCGGCTCGCGTGAAAGTGTTCGACGGCAAAACCGGAATCGTTCTCGAAGACTTCCAAGCCTTTGAAACCACCTTCCGTGGCGGAGCTGAAATCGCCATCGGCGACATTCAAGCCGATGGCTTCAACGACATTATCGTCGGTGCCGGTAACGGCGGCGGCCCACGAGTCATCGTGTTCGACGGCTCGAAGTTCGGCACGGGTACTCTGAGCGCTTCGGTACTGGCTAACTTCTTCGCATACGAAGATACATTTCGTAACGGGGTTCGCATTGCCGCTGGTAACGTCGATGGCCTGACGGGCGTCGATCGTCGCGATTACATCATCACCGGTGCCGGTGAAGGTGGCGGACCTGCCGTGAAAGTGTACGACGGTCGCTTGGTGCCTGGCTTCAGCCAACCGCTCGCGAAACGGGCCTTCTTCGCTTTCGATTCGAACAACCGCGACGGCGTCAACGTCGCCGTCGGCCAGTTCCGCGGCGATGGCAAGTCTGATATCGTCGTCGGCAATAGCTCGGGAAATGCGATCGTTCGCGTCTTCGACGGTCGAAATTCCGCTCAACTTCGCGAAGTGATTCTGACGTCGAACGATGGCACTCTCGGGGCCGGTGGCGTGAACGGCACGGGTGGTTCCGTGAGCGGTTCGTCGAACTTCGGTGGCAACAGCGGTGGCTTGGTCACGGGTTCCGGAGTGTCCGGCAACGGCAACGGCGGCGTACGAGTCGCCGTCACCGACCGCAACGGCAACGCCGTTTCCGACATCGTCGCAGGGCCAGGTGCCGGTCAGATTTCCCGCGTGCGAATCCTCGACGGGAACTCGCTTTCCGAACTCAGCAACTTCCTCGCGTTCTCATCGGACTTCCTCGGCGGAGTCTACGTCGGTGGCAACAGCCTCACGATCCGCTAAACCGTGGATTTGAGAAAACGAACGAACCCTTCGAGCCAACTCGAAGGGTTTTTTTCGTGAAATCGATTTTTGTCCGCTCCACCCACACCAATTTTCGAAGTCAATAAGTTTGCGTGGAAATGACGTAAGTCAGAATTCGCGACGTGCGCAAAGTGTCTCAAAAGTGTCTCTAAATGACATAGAAAAGGCGCTTCCGGTCGATATTGGTGCCATGTTGGTACCCATTCGGTCGATTTTTGGTCTGATTTGGTCGATACTTTCGCCGCGTGTCAGACGGTTGAACCTCGACGCAAACATCTGCCAGACATCAGAATACGGCGAAATCGCCGTGAACAGATAAGCGAATTGCGATCAAAAACAGGCATTTTGAGACGAAAAAAACACGAAAAACACGGTTTTTGAACTTCCACAATTCTGACTTACGTCGATTCTGAGAGCGTAAAATCCGTCGTTTGCGATTACGGCACACGTTTTTCACGTTTTGCAAACCGTATGACACCGATAATGAAAGTGTAAGGATGCGCGACGGTTTCAGAGGAGATAACCATGTCACGACGAACAGCATTGATCGGCTTGATCGCAATACTCAACACAACGGGCTGTCGTAACATTTCCGGGCCGTTCGAAGCACGGAACAAATCGCGGGCGGATTTGCCCGGCTACAGCATCGAAGAACAGAAACGCCGCGGACGCGATCGCCTCGCGACATTCGAAGACGACCGCAGCGTCGGCCCGTCCGGATACATCGACCGACCCAGCCCAACGGGACGCTAAAGAGAAAGGGCAGACATTGCTGTCTGCCCTTCGCGTTAGTCGATTTGTGCCGGGAATCGCCGTTCGGGCAACGCCCGGTTTGGCCGCGTGTTACCGAGCTTTGGCGGCGGGCCAGGGTTCAGCAATCGCACTTCATTGCCGTTCGCATCGTGGCACTTCAGTTCGAGGTAATCGGGCGACACGCCGAGAATTCCCTGCACGACGATCTCGATTTTCGCACGCTCTTCGAGTACGGCAATTTCCTTCCGCTTGCTATTCAGGATGTAATACGACGCATCGGTGTGAACCGTCACGTGAACGCTCGACACCGCCGGCGTGCCAACCATAGCCCGGTGCGTGGCAAGCTGCAACAACCGCATGACTTCGATGCCAGTCGTTTCGTTCGTACGGATGTAACCGGTCGCCTTGCAGTGGGTACACTCGTTGTAAATCCGCCGTTTCAAGGACGTTTGAATCCGCTGGCGCGTCATCTCGATGATGCCGAACTGCGAGATTCGCAGGATCTTCGTGCGGGCCTTATCGCGTTCGAGTGCATCGCGAAGTGTGTTTTCGACATTGCGGCGATGCTTTTCGTCGCGCATATCGATGAAGTCGTTGACGATGACGCCGCCAAGGTCGCGGAGACGCAGTTGGCGGGCGATCTCCTTCGCGGCGATCATGTTCATCTGGTAAGCGGTCTCTTCGGCGTTGTTGTCCGCACGGAAATTACCGCTGTTCACGTCGATGGCCACGAGCGCTTCGGTCTGCTCGATGATGATCGAGCCACCGCGTGGCATATCGATCTTCTTGTGGTTGAGTTGGGCGATTTCCTCTTCGATGCGGTGGCGGTGGAACAGCGGTTCGGCTTGTTCGTGCAGTTTGATGCGGTCCGCGAAGCGGGGCATCACGATTTGCAAGAACTCCGAAGCATGCTGGAACGCGGTGGCGTCATCGACCCAAATGGCGTCGATATCCTTCGTGAACACGTCGCGGATCGTTCGCGTAATCATGTCCGATTCGCGATAAATCTCGACCGGAGCGGCTACTCGCTTGATGCGTCGCACGACGACTTGCCACAGGCGCAGTAAGTAGGCGAGATCGCTTTGGAGTTCGTTGGCATCGCGATCCACGGCGGCGGTCCGCACGATGAAGCCGACGCCCTTCGGTGGGTCGAGGTCGGTCATTATGTCGCGGAGGCGGCGGCGGGCTTCGGGGTCTTCAATCTTGCGCGACACGCCGAACCGCGTGAGGCTCGGCATCAGCACGAG
>JANXNT010000946.1 GCA_025353985.1 Limnoglobus sp. | reverse complement strand
CCGACGAGCAAGTCGCCGATGATCTGCGCGTTGAAGTGCCGCGATATCCGCGTGATCTGCCCGGTTGTCACTTCGGTGGTAATCACAATCGGCGACGCGGGCAGATCGCCGGCTGCGGCGAGGCGAGCCAACTTGAAGTGCGTCAGCAGCGCCGCAATTTCGTGCCCGTTCAGGTAGCGGTAATCGCCTTTGCCGTCCGCATTCGTGCAAACCTTCCCGCCCAACCGGTCCGCGTCGGGGTCGGTGGCGAGCAGAATATCGGCCTGGTTTTCCCGTGCGACGCGCTCCGCACGGTCGAGGCATTCCGGCACCTCGGGGTTCGGCGTTTTCGTCACATTCGAGAACTGCCCATCGGGTTCGTTTTGCTCCGGCACCGGGATCGGGCGGAAGCCTTGGGCTTCGAGCACTTCGCCAGCGCACATCCCGCCGACGCCTTGCAATGGCGTGAACACGACGCGAATTTCGTCGAATCGCGGTGGCGGAATCAAGCTCTGTTTGCGGCACAATTCGATGTACGCATGGTGCGAACGATTTTCGAGATAATGCACCTTCCCACTACGCACCGCTTCCGGCCACGGCAGATGTTTGATCGCCTTGACGCGGTCGACGAACTCGCTCATCAGTTGATCTTCGGGTGGCACCGGTTGCGCGCCGCGTTCGTCGTAAAACTTGCTGCCGTTATCATCCGATGGGTTGTGGCTCGCGGTCATGTTCAGGCCGCCGTGCGCGACCAGAAAGCGGATCGAGAACGACAGTTCCGGCGTCGAGATGTACTTCTTGCTATCGGCAGGCAGAATGTGCGCGTGAATGCCGTTCGCGGCGTAAATTCCCGCAGCATACTGGCAGAAATTCCGGCTCGATAAGTGCAACACGGGGTTCGGCAACGCGGGGTTGTACACGCCGCGTTTATCTTCGAATTGACGCACGTCGTAGGCGAGCACGACCTTCAAATTCGCCTCGCCGGGGAAGCGCTGTTTGAGGTAATCGCAGTGCCCCTGAACGCTCGCGCCGAGCGTCCATTCGTTCATGCGGTTCGGCCCCACACCCACCGCACCCCGCCGCCCACCCGTGCCGAACGGCATCACCTGATAGAACGAATCGAGTAAGATCGACCATTTTTCATTCGCGATCAGCCATTCGAGTTGCGGCTTGTACGCGGCATAATCGGCATGCGTCAGCCAGACGTTGAGGTTCTCGACGGACTTGTCTTTCAGCGCCGGGTCGGCGTCGATGTTCTGAAACCCCGACCGCACCGCAGCAAGTCCATCCATCGCAATCACCTCAATAAACCGTCGTTCGAATGCTCTTTTCGTTTTAGCGAAAACGCGACAGGCGCGATTGAAAATCGATTCCGCATCATCGTTTCGCCGCGTAGGCTCAGCGAAGCAAAACGCGGGGTATGAAGTCGCGTAAACATCGTGCGATCATCCGATCTATCCCGCCCCGCGCTTCGTTCCGAAGACTACGCCGCAAGGCGACACGAATCCGGATTTTTCATCGTCATCCACACGATCTCCTGAAGTCAATAAGTTTTTGACGATTTGACGTAAGTCAGAATTCGCGACGCCCACAAACGTATCCAGAAGTGCGCCTAAATGACACAGAAAGGGCGCGCAATGACACAGAAAAGGCGCGCACGGTCGATTTTAGGTCGCATAGTGACGCGAAAAGGACGGTACTTTAAAAGAACGTCGCAACAAGAGCATTCGTCGTAACTCACGACAAGAGTGCGAGATACGGCAAAAATGTCCGATACCGATAAGCGAAAGACGATCAAAAAAGGGG
>JANXNT010000943.1 GCA_025353985.1 Limnoglobus sp. | reverse complement strand
CGCGACCAAATGCGACCGAAAATCGACCGTGCGCGCCTTTTCTGTGTCATTTAGGCGCACTTCTGTGTCATTTAGAGACACTTTTGGGTACGTCCGTGCACGCCGTACAATTCTGACTTACGTCAAATCGTCTAAAACTTATTGACTTCGCGGAATTGCGTGGGCGAGAGCTTTTCCGACACTTTCGCTCGCGAAAAAATCTCTCACTGAGCGTCGGAAACCGTTGCGGCCACGCAAAGCATCCACTTGCGTCTTGACAGGCTTGGCCATGCGATTATAAGTCTGCGAACCGGGTTCACTTGAGTACGCTGATGATCGCTGCCACCGTTGTTATTCCCACGCACGATCATGGGCCATTACTGCGTTATTCCGTGGGTAGTGCGTTGGCCCAAACGGTGCAAGACATCGAGATTTTCGTTATCGGCGACGGAGTGCCTGACGTCACGCGCACGCTGCTCCGTCGAATCATGGACGACGATGCACGGGTTCGCTTTTGGGATCACCCGAAAGGGCCACGGCTCGGTGAGGTTTATCGGCATATCGATTTAGCCGAAGCCCGCGGGCGGATCGTTTGCTATTTGTCCGACGATGATCTTTGGTTGCCGAATCACATCGAGAATGTGAGCGAATTGCTGCAAAATGCGGACTGGGCACACTCAATGCCGGTGTACATCGAACCCGATAGCGGCCTCGGTGGGTTCATCTCGATCGACCATGCCGACCCGCGCGACCGAGTCGCGACTTTGGCCGGGGTGAGCCGTGTCTGCCTGAGTTGCGGCGCACACACGCTCGAGGCGTATCGGCGACTGCCGTTCGGCTGGCGGACCACGCCCGTGGGCACGTACACCGATCTGTACATGTGGCAACAATTCCTGGCCGACCCCGCTTGCCGCGCTGTTAGTGGCGCGCGAGCGACCGCACTGAATTTCGCGAGCAGCCATCGCATCGGCTGGAGTTTGGAACGCCGCGAAGCCGAGCTAGCCATCTGGGCACTCCGGATTGCCGACCCGGCCTGGCGGAGCGGGTTCGTACAAGAGGTGCTCGACAAGGTCTATTTCAAGATGGTTCAGTTTCACCTCGAACTCAAAGACGCATGGTACGAGGCGGTTCGTAAACGAGATGAAGTTTCAGCATAGTATACGCAATTATACATACAGGATGTGCAATATGATTCGCGATGTATCGACGGTTACGCCCGAAGGAAATCTCCGCCAACTGCTACCGGCGGGTGTGAGTTTCCACGAAAACGTGACCCATGTCGATGAGCGTGGCACCGTCTGCGAGATGTTCGACCCGAGGTGGGGGTGGAAACCGGACCCCGTGGTTTTCACATATTGTTGCACCATCCGCCCCGGCATTACCAAGGGCTGGGGTATGCATAAAGTGAATGAGGATCGCTACTTCCTGCTATTCGGTGAACTCGAAGTCGTCCTCTACGATGCGCGCCCGGACTCGCCGACGCAGGGACTTGTTTCGCGAATTGTGCTGTCGGAATTCCGGCGGCGACTGATGAACATTCCTCCAGGAATCTGGCACGCGGACTACAACTTCGGCTCCAAGGACGCGGTGCTGATTAACTTCCCGACGCAACCTTACAATCACGCCAACCCCGACAAATACCGCCTACCACTCGACACCGACCAGATCCCGCACAAGTTCGATTCGCCGCGCGGCGGATGAGAGAGAAATGCCTATATGGGTGAAGTCCACCCAGTGACGTGAAGTTGGCCTTTTCATCGAATTTCCGCGAAAACGATCATCCGATTTCTGTTACCCACTTGCTTCACTCCGTTTCGCAGAGAGCCAGTCTTTCGGCCTGTAGGGCCGATTCTGTCAGCCCAGGTCGGAGTGAGCGAAGCGAGCGGAGGCCTGGGAAAGCGAAA
>JANXNT010000889.1 GCA_025353985.1 Limnoglobus sp. | reverse complement strand
GATGTCTACGCGCTCGGTGCGATCCTCTATTCGTGCTTGACGGGTCGCGTTCCTTTCGCAGGTTCCACAGTCCCCGATACACTCCAGCAAATTCAAAAGGAAGATCCTGTCTCCGTGCGTCGATTGGTGCCGAATACGCCGCGAGACTTGGATACGATCTGTGAAAAGTGCCTGCAAAAAGATGCGAAACGACGGTACCGAACGGCCGGTGAACTGGCCGACGAGTTGGAACGCTACATCGATGGCCGACCGATTCTCGCTCGCCCCGTGTCGAAAGCGGAGAAACTTTTGAAGGCCGCTAAACGCCGCCCCGCTGCGGCGGCATTGTTGCTAACACTTATCCTGAGCGGCATCGGCGCAGTGGTCGGTTCGGTCTTGTTGTATTTGGCGAACGGACGCGAACGCGAACTTCGCGGGATCGCCGACACCAACGCGATTCGCGCCGATGCCTCGGCACAACGGGCACGGCGATTTTCCGAGTACGTCCTACATAGCTTGGGCGAAACCGATTTCTGGACGCGATATTTCCCCCTTTACATCGGCAAAGAAGGCAAGACGGGACTCGATCCGGGGCTAAGCGCGACGCCCAGATACTTACGATTACTCAAGTCCCATGCGATCGACGATTTCGCCGAGGAACATTACGAGCGAGGAAAAGTTTTGCTCACGCTGGCGAACGCGATGCGGTCCAACAACCTCTTCGTGGAATCGGAAGCCACACTCGGTGAAGCGCATACCGCATTCGGACGATCCACCGAAACGACACCGGAAGATCGCGGACGGTTGCAGTTTTCGCGTGCGTGCTACCTGCACGAAGTCGGCGAACTCGAAGCGGCCTACAACGCATTCGACGAGATCTTAGCCCGTCCCCAAATCATTCTTTCTCTGACGGAAGTCGCCGATACGAAAGTCCGCATGTGTTGGCTCTGCGGCGATCGTATGATGATACGTGGTAGCAATCACGATGCCACCCGTCAGCAGTGGCTCGACCGCTCGAAAAAGGAACTCGCTGAGGCCATTACGATCTATCGAACGAGCGAATCGCCGCTCTCGCGGGAGAAGGCCCAAATTTGTGAACTGTTAGGTGTTGCAAGAGACGGAAACTTGACTTTAAATTCGGTAGTCGCGCTTTACCAAAAAATCAGCCAGGCTCCGAACGGAGACATTCTCCTGAAAGGTGTTACGACTTTCGTGTATGCGGAGTTGCATCGCCAAAACGGTCAATTTCCCGAAGCCATCGCGAAAATGGCAGAGATCGAGCAATTGGCACGAAGCAAATTTGGCCCTCGAGCCCACCTTCGACTCTTAGCGCTCGCCGCACTCGCAGGTATGGAGAAAACGGCATTCGAGCGGTCGGAAGATGCCGAACTGAGAAAGAAAAGCCTTCGAGATGCGATTCAGCACACCACCGAAGCAGTCATGTTGGGAAAACAGATCGCACCGCACCACGCATTCCTAGTCGAGGGTTACGGCGCATTGGCACAGTTGTATCTGGCAGACAAACAAATGCCGGAGGTGATACGCTGCCTAAAGGAAGCGCTTGCGATCACGCAGTTTCACCCCGTCGATCTGAAGGGGCAGCGGGAGCAAATCGAGCGAGAGATAGCCAAGTGGACAAAACCGGAATGACTCCACGCCCGCCAACTGTGGGGAAGTCCATACACCACCGACTACAGCAGCGGCATAGACGAGTCACAGTGGGTCATCGAGCGGACCGACTCACTGAATCGAATGTGGCGTTTGGCGAGGCGGCAGCATGATGGCGGTCGCACTCACGCTGATGGAAATGAATGCCGCAGATCGATCGCTCTAACTGTACGACACCTAACAAGGCATGCCGCCGCAGACGGATCGGGATCGCACGTTAGAAAGCGTTTCTGCCGCAGCGATTCTCGGACAGTCCGACAAAGCCACCCATCCCGTGTGGGCGTACAGTCCGCTCGAGAGCGTGCCCGATGCGATTGCTCTTGCGACTCGACACCGATTGGTATGAATCGACCTTCCACGAGTTGACACACTTGTACCCCCGACTGAGTAACGGCGGGTACTAATCGTCGACGATTACGGCCACTGGGACGGATGCCGTCTTGCCGTCGACCAGTACATGATGGAAAACCGATTGCCACTACTCCTTCAACGCATCGATTACACGGGCCGCATCGGCGTGAAGTTCCCGCGGCAATGACCAGCGATCAATGGAAGTAATCGGTGGCAGTCTTTTTCGAAACGTCGAAAGTCGTGTTAGGCGGGTCGCACCACCGACAACCACGACGGTTTGATTCCTACCCGCAGACGACTGACCCAACTGCTTGGTATATCGCTCCAACGACTGCGACCGAGTGTGATGACTTCGACATCGCTTTTAAAACGATTTTTGAGATTCGCGGGCGATCTACCGCAGCCAGTTAAGTAGCCGCATCTCTACGTCCCATGTTCTGTAGCCAGATTCGTCGGAGGGAGGATCGCGTTACTCCGCACTTCCGGCCCTCGTTTCAATCGATGATGGCAACGCTGACAACAGCTGGTGCAATACCGACAGGTCGTGTTCCTCGGCAGCAGACAGCGCCTCTTCCAGCCCGTTGTTCCGCGAACTGACGGCTGGGTTGACCGACTGCATCAGGGCGTGGGCCGTTTACGTCTGGCCGTCTCGACCTCGCCGATCCTGCCACCGCACGTACCTCGCTTGGAAGGCAGGATTCTGAGACGGTCAGCCGATCGGTGATTCCACGGTCGGTGGATCGCGGAATGTGTTGCTGAAATCGGTGCGTGCCTGGTGCATCTAGTCGAGCAATGACTGGTCCCGGCTTCGTCGGTCTTTTGCGAAGCCTGACACCATTGGTGGCGCTTCGAAAATACCTACTCGCGGTTGTCCGAGAGCTTTTTCGCTTCCGCTGAGCGATCAGGGCGTCTTCGGGGTTTCCAAGGGAACTGAACGCAAGACTTAGATCCCCGAGCGCCTTAGCCAAATCTTCTTTGTAGTATTGCTCGACGCGACGTTCTGCGGTTCCTATCCCACAAACACTCCGCCAGTAAATCCGGCGAATGCATCAAAGTCGAACTGCGTTGTCGGCGTGCCATTGGCGGCGATGTTTTTGCCGAGATAGCCCGTGATGTGGCTACCCGCACCTGCGCCGGAACCGACGACCAAGTCGGCGCGATTGTCGCCGTCCAAGTCCTTCACTGCCATGCGGATTCCACCGCGACTGTTGATATCGCCGCCGAAGAAATTCGCTAGATTCACGTACTGGTTGTTCAACAAACTCTTGCCGTCGAGTACCAACACGCGCGGGCCGCCACCGGGTCCGCCACCTGCGATCAGGTCCGCAAAGCCGTCGCCGTTGATGTCTCCTGCGGTGACGAAAATACCATTTCGCAGCGCCTGTTCGAACGCGAAGAAGTCGCCGAAGATTTTCTGTGGCGTGCCGCTCAGCGATTTGCCATCGAACGCCGCCACACGCGGTCCGCCGCCGAAACCGGCCACGACAATCAAGTCTGCCACGCCATCGCCGGTCATATCGGCAATCGCGGAACGTGCCCCGCCACGGAAGTTCGTATCGTCGATGCCGAAGAAACTCGCGAGTTTCGGAAAGCTCGACGCCCCACTGTAAATATCGACGCGCGGCCCGCCACCTTCATCGGGAGTGATTGCCAAATCGGGGATGCCGTCGCCGGTGACATCGCCGGCTGAGATATACACGCCGCCTTTGAAAGAAGCCTCAAACGGCGCGACATCGAACAACACCGCTTGCGTTTTGCCATCGAGAATCACGACTCGCGTCGCGATCCCTGGCCCAGTACCAACGATCAAGTCGGCGATGCCATCGCGGTTGAAGTCGGCCGCAGCCGTGCGAACGCCGCCGGTGAAGTTGCCGAACGGCGCGACCGTAAACCGAGCCGTACCATCGGGGTTGTAGAACGTGACCGTCGAACCGCCGACATCGGCACCGGCAGCGAATTGAGCGACGCCGACTAGGGTGGTCGAAGGGCGAACGACGATCGATTGGGTCACAGTTGTGGGGCGGAAACTCTCATTCCCCGATTGCTGAATCTGCAGCACGATGGTTCCGGGACCGGTGATACTCAGGTTATCGCCGTTCAGAATGCCTGGCCCGCTAATCAGGCTGTAAGTCACCGGGTTGCCCGAACTGCCTCCCGTGGCGTCGAGTTTGATGGTCGATCCCGGCACGAGTTGCCTCACGGGTGGTGGCGAGACAATGATCGTCTGTTCTGCCGGTTCGATGACGACTGACGATGTTACCGTTTCACTCGCTGTATAATTTGCGTCCCCCGCTTGGTCTGCTGCGACCACGATGCGACCGGCCCCCGTCACTGTGAGCACGCTACCGGATATCGTTCCTGGCCCGCTGACGATCGAGTAACCCACTGGGTTACCCGATGCTCCGCCGGTTGCACTCAGGTTCCGTTTCAGCCCGACTACGAAGGTCGTTGTTGGTAACGATGCAAACACGATCGTCTGCGAAGCGGGGCGAATCGTTACTGTCGATTGCACGCTGGGGGCAGCCAGGTAGTTCGCGTCCCCTGCTTGATTGGCCGCAACGACGATACTTCCCGCACCCGTGATCGTCAGCACATTCCCGGTGATGGTGCCTGGCCCACGGACGATGTCGAACACGACTGGAGTACCGGATGCGCCGCCGGTTGCGATGAGATTCACCGTCAACCCCGTTGCGAAGATCGTCGGCAGTGGCGAAGCGAAAACGATGGCTTGCGTGGCCTTGTCAATGATGAGGGATTGCGTCGTCGTGGCGGAGGTGTAGTTTGCGTCCCCCATCTGATCGGCGGCGACGGTGATGCTTCCTGCACCGCTGATTGTAAGCACATTACCCGAGATCGAACCGGGGCCACTAACAATGCGGAAAGTCACGAGCGTGCCCGATCCGCCACCGGTTGCCGTGAGGTTCACGGTCAGTCCGGAGGCGAACGTAACAGGCGGTGGCAGGGTGAACAAAATGGCCTGCGGTGCGGGATTGATCGTCGTGGTCGATTGCACGCTCGCTGCGGCCGTGTAGTTCGCGTTCCCCGCTTGATTTGCAGTGACGACGATGTTTCCCGCACCGGTGATCGTCAGTATGCTGCCCGAAATAACACCCGGACCGCTGATGATCGAGAACGTGACCGGATTGCCCGACAAGCCACCAGTTGCAGTGACCGTTCCGGTACCCCCTGCAGCCACCGATGGCGCGGCGCCGAAGCTGATGGACTGATTACCTTTGGCGACGGTGATGTTCTGCGTCACCTGGGCCGCCGCCGTGAAGTTGGCGTTGCCAGCCTGATTGGCGGTGACCACGCAGGCACCGGCGCCAACGCCCACCACGGCGCGGCCGGATACGGAACATGTGGCTGGCGTCGTGGTGCCGAACACCACCGGATTGCCTGACGCACCTCCGATCGCGCCGAGCGTCCCAGTGCCACCCACAGTGAGGGTTGGCGCCGCGCCCATGACGATCACCTGCGCCAGTTGCCCAAAACTGATGGTTTGAGTTG
>JANXNT010000886.1 GCA_025353985.1 Limnoglobus sp. | reverse complement strand
GGTTTCGGGGAATTTTGCCGCAACTCTCATTCATGTCGTAGGTTGTGTCGAAGGTCGGTCGATTGGCACTCGCCGGAAGTACCGTCCTTTTTGGGTCACTATGCGACCGAAAATCGACCGTGCGCGCCTTTTCTGTGTCATTTGCGCGCACTTCTGGGTCATTTCGGCGCACTTTTGAGTACGTCCGTGACAGTGTGCAAAAGTCGACTTACGTCAATTAAACGCAAACTTATTGACTCTGCGAAATCGTGTGGGTGATGCCGATTCAATGCCCACGGACGACCGTCTGGGGGAACTTCCGCGGTCGAGATGCTAACGCGATAAAATTCTAGACACGATATCGATAACACCAGTATTATTAATTCTGTAGATTAATAATAAATTGTCTATCCCACGCGAGAGTCTGAAAGTGAGCGTTGAACAACTCGTCGGCGTCGTGCCTCCTCCAGCCCAGCCGCTCGACATCAATGTGCCCGAGAGATGGGCGGCCATCCAGTCGCGGCTCGGTGTGTCATTGCCAACCGATTGGCTGGCGTTCGGTCAGCGGTATGGCAGCGGGGCGTTCGATGGCGGGAACCTCTGGGTGGTGAATCCACTTGCAGCGGGGGCGGCAGACGAGATCGAGTATCAGTGCGGGTTTGAATTCCCGTTCCCGGTCCACCCGGCGTCACCTGGATTCCTGCCGTGGGCAGCGGACGAGAACGGGAACAAGTTCGGGTGGTGGACGGAAGGCCCGCCAGATGAGTGGTCGGTAGCGGTCGCCGGCCACGAGTCGGAAGGCGAGCCAGAGCGGCATCCCGGCCCGATGACGACGTTCCTGGCCCGGCTATTCAGCGGCGAACTGCCGAGCGTGTGGCGGCCCTCGCATGTGGATTTCACGCCGGGCCGCGACAAGGGCGAAGTGTACCAGCGGCTACCGGATCGTTGAGCGATAACCGCGCGGGCACTGCGTATCGGATTACAACACGATTGTCTGGTGTTCGCGCCCCGCGCTTCGCTCGCAAAGCCTTCGCGGCGCGGCTAAACGAATCCCGATTCGGTATCCGTCGATTACATCTCAGGCGTGTCGAGGATTTGTTGCAATCGTTCGGCCAATATTGGCGGAAGATTTGCCAGCCACGTCTCGTCGATGAGCTTGACGCCGATCATGTCCTGAATGGGAACCTGATCCTTGCGGCGATTCGACATCAGTTTCATGCGAAGCAGCGATTCGAGCGCAATGACGCGGAAGTGGGCGGCGTCGTCGACCGTTTCGATCTCGGGGGTGGGCAGCAGGTGATCGGGCCGCATTTTCTCGCCCGCAAACATCAAGTGAATCACATCGCTCGGCTTGCCGTCGATGCCATCGCGAAACATGTCGAGACCGGAAATGTTGTCGTAAACGAAGCCGACTTGTTCGAGTGCCATCGTGATGACGGGCAGATCGCTGCGGCGCATCAGCAAGTCCACGTCGCGCGTCGTGCGGACCGCGCCTTCATCAATCGTTGCCACCCACGACGCGACCGCATTACCGCCCACGACCGCATATGGCACGCCGAGTTCGTTCAGCGACATCGTCGATCGCAACAACCGTTCGCGGACCTTTAGCACAGCTCGCTCTATTCGGTCGAGGATGTCGCCGTTCATACCGACCGTTTTCGCCGTCCAGGTTGTCATGTGAGATATGCTACACGAATTTTCGCCGATCCTCCCCGTTTAGCCGCGCCGCGTAGTCT
>JANXNT010000868.1 GCA_025353985.1 Limnoglobus sp. | reverse complement strand
GTTCCGGCAAGCGTCTCAACAAGGGCATTCACCGTAACCCACTATCTGGGTTCACGATACGGCAAAATACCCCGAAACGCAATCGCCGTTTGCGATCAAAAAAGGGGCTTATTGAGACGAAAAAACACGAAAAACACGGTTTTTAAACTTTCGCAATTCCGACTTACGTCGATTGTGAGTGACGAAATATCGGTACTTACGTCGCGAAATGCGTTCCGCAGTCGAACTCGATTCTTTTCCGAAAATCGCCGATAAGGAATAGGGGTTCGTCCGATTGCGGGGGATGTGCGATGGAATCGACGGATGCATTAATGGCTCAGGTGGCTCAAGAGCGGGCGAAACTACGCGAAGAGCGTACGGCGCTGAAGCCGAAACTGCTGGAGGCGGAGCGATTGCATCGCGAAGCCAAAGCGACGCGGACGAAGGTCCGTAAGGCGGCGGCGCGATTCCTCAAGCGGGTTCACGCCAAAGCGCTAGCCGCGATGAAGCCCGCCCAGAAACTTCGCGAAGAACTGGCCACGACTCGCGTGCAACTTGCGGCCGAATCGAAGGATTTGACCACGAAACGCGAGCATTTGATCGCCGACTCCGCCGCATACAACACGCAACTGCAAGACGCCTGGGCCACGCTCACCGCCGGGCAACAGCAACTGGCCAGCGAACGCGAGCAGTCGTCGCAAGAGCTTTCGCACTTGTTCCAGTTGATCGACGCACGGAAAGCCGATGCCGAGGCGAGCGAACGAGCTGCGAAGGCCGAACGCGAGCAAACCGATGCGGATAAGGCTTCATTATGGGCCGAAGTCGATGGCCTCGAACGCCGTGCCGCGAACGCGCGGCTCGTGCTCAAGGAACTCGAACAAGCCCGCGCCACGCAGATCGCCGATGTCTCGGTGAACTCCGCCATGCGTGCGCCGTTGACCGTCGGCTACACCACCGAAGAAACGAGCGCCGGTATCGTCTTGCAGGAACGCGAACACGAACTGAGCCAGGATCGCCGGGCACTCGCGAAAGGGCGCGACGATTTAGCCAAACTCGCTGAGTATTTGACCGACCAACGCGCGATTCTCGCGGAACAATGCGCCGAACTTGCGAATGCACGAAACGGCTGGCAGCGAGCCGAAATGCAGACCGTTGGCGAACTCGAACGCCTTGCGAACGAGTTGGCGCACCGCGAAGGTTTGGCACTCGCGGAAGAAGCCGTGGCACACCGTGCAGGGGCCAGCCATCGCGACCGCGAACGCGGAATTTGGCAGCTGCAAATGAAGCTCGATCGCTGGCACGCCGCACTGAACGAACGCGAAATGCGGCTGCTACACGAACGCGAACAGGCCGAGCGAAACCTTGCGGCACGACGCGGTGAAATCGTCGATCGCGAAACGGCACTCGACGAAGTGGCTCAAAACTGGACGACCGCGCACGAAACCGAACGCACCGCACTTTTGCAAGAACTCGCGTTGTGGACGACCAGCCGCACCGCCGCCGAAACCGCCATGGCACAATGCGAAAACGCCCGCCGGCAACTGACGAAAGACGCCGAACGACTGGCGAGCGTGTCGTTGGCCGTCGAGGAAACGCAGCGTGAACTCGAAACGGGGCCGAACGGCAGCAAGCTCGCACGCCGGGTGCAAATCTTGCAGAAACGCTGGGAATCGCGGTTCGCCAACTTCGGCAAACAGCTCGATTCGCGGATGCGAATCCTAACCGGGGAAGCCAGCGACACCGAGGCACGCTACCTGACGCTTCAGCAAACCCTCGAAAATGTGACCGCACAACAGGTGGCACTCGCAGCAACGCACCGCACACTCGACCGCGACCGCGTACTGGCGAACCGCTTCACCGACGATGCACCGGTGATCTTGTCGCTGGCCGACGCACGCCGCGAACAATCGGATCGCGAGTTGGCCCAATTGCGCCGCGAAGCCGAACGGCTCGCAATGGCGCTACGCGGGGCAGATCGCCGCGACGACATCGTGCCCCTGCAACAGGCCGAAGCCGCATGACGCCTGCGGAACTGACCGCGATTCGTCGAAAATTGCTGTTGTGGTTCGATGCGAATCGGCGCGAACTGCCGTGGCGTGCGACCCGGAACCCGTACGCGATCTGGGTTAGCGAAGTCATGCTGCAACAGACGACGGTTGCGGCCGTCGTGCCGTATTTCGAGCGGTTTCTGCTCGCATTTCCCACCGTGGAACAACTTGCTGCTGCCGACGAACAAGCTGTGCTGAAACTCTGGGAAGGGCTTGGCTACTATCGCCGTGCCCGGCACCTGCACGCTGCCGCGAAGCAGATCGTGACGTTACACAATGGCACGTTCCCGAACGATCCGGACGTCTGGGCCGAACTCCCTGGCGTGGGCCGGTACATCCTTGGTGCGGTACTTTCGCAGGCGTTCGACCGCAAATTGCCGATCGTCGAAGCGAATAGCTTGCGCGTGCTGTCGCGACTGTTTGGGTACCTCGGCGATCCGCGCGTCGGCGACGGCAAACGCTGGGTCTGGGACGCTGCAGAACGGGTGTTGCCCACGAAGCGCGTCGGCGACTTCAACCAAGCGATGATGGAACTCGGCGCGCTCGTCTGTTCGCCCGTGTCTCCATCGTGTGGAATCTGCCCGTTGGCCAAGGAATGCAAGGCGAATCGCGACGGAAACGCCAGTGCGATCCCGCCGAAGAAGCCACCGCCGACCATCACCGCCGTTCGCGAAGTGGCGGCGATTATCCAGCATCGCGGCAAGGTGCTGTTCTGCCAGCGTCCCAAGCACGTGCAGTGGGCGGACCTATGGGAGTTCCCGCATGGCGAAGTGGCGGAGGGCGAAAGCCTCGTCGACGCCGTCGCTCGGATATCGCGGGAACTGACGGGAATCGTCGTCGATGTCGGTGCGGAATTGCTCACCGTGAAGCACGGCATCACCCGCTACGCCATCACGCTCACTGGCTTCGAAGCCACGAAGCGCAGCGGCCCGTTTCGCTCGGCGTTCTATACCGCAAAACACTGGCTGACACCCACGGAACTGGCCAACTACCCCACGAGCACCGCCCAGCGAAAGCTCATCGCGGAGTGGCTCCGAACGGGACGGCAAAAGTCACTTTTCGGGTGAAAACGGCCTCTCACAATCGACGTAAGTCGGAATTGCGAAAGTTTAAAAACCGTGTTTTTCGTGTTTTTTCGTCTCAATAAGCCCCTTTTTTGATCGCAAACGGCGATTGCG
>JANXNT010001257.1 GCA_025353985.1 Limnoglobus sp. | reverse complement strand
GAATTGAAAGACGCGCCGCTCAAGGTGCTCGTACTCGGCATCCTGAACGCGAATGCGGACACGCTCAAAGCCTTGCCGGCCAGCCCGAAACAGTTCTACCCGTTCCCCGGCGGTTGGCTCGAACACGTGCGAAACGTGTTGCGTAACTGCATCTGGCTCGCGGATCAATATGCAGTGCGCTTCCCCGAGTTGTTGCCGTTCAACCGCGATCTCGTGCTGGCCGGGGCAGCACTCCACGACATCGGACGCGTCGCCGAACTCATCGTGCCGTTACCCGGCCAGCCACCCGAAATGACGGTGCCCGGATACCTCATCGGCCACATCGCGCTCGCACGGGACATCATCCGCGACGCCGGTAAATTGATCGAGGAACTGAACCCGGAACTACTGTTGTTGCTCGAGCATATCGTGCTCGCGCACCTCAGCCTGCCCGCGTGGGGTTCGCCGCGATTACCGATGATCGCCGAAGTTCTGATCTTGCATCACGCCGACGATCTCGATGCGAAGTTCGAAATGTTCGCCAGGCACATTAGCCGCGACGCAAAAGACGGCCCCGTCACCGAACGCGATTCGATCCTCGGCAAACCACTACTGAAAGCCCGCACGGTGTAAGGCCAATCGTAGAAGATCAGATTTCACAACGAAACAGACGAAATACACGAAAATGAGAACGGTATTTTCAAATCAGTAAGTGTAAACGTTCACGTCCCGCTTGGGATTAGCGATAGTTTTTGAGCAATCGAAAAAGCGCTCGATCGTGCGTTTACTCATGCGGCCATACCACTGCAATAAGCGGTGACGGCTGTGAGTTTTGGGCCGAATCCGCACGCCGCTTCGGGTACCGGTGCCGCCGTCGAGAGGGCATGGCATTCCGGGCAACAGAGCGTGTGCCGACGGTGGTGAATGACGTGTCGCATCTTTTCAGGCAGGTCGATCACTTGGTCGATGATCGGGTCCGGATCGTCGCCGGTCAGCTTCGTGCAACAGCGGTCGCAACGCTTCGGTTTGTGGTCGATGACTTCGTCCGGCGGCAGGATTACGCGTTCGTGTTTGGTGTGCCCTGGCTGCCCGCCCCGCTTGCGACCCGACGGGATTCGCGGCGGCGCGGGTTTGACGTGCGGCCCATCGGACGACGGCGGCTTCGACGAGTTCGTGGAGTTGAGTTTGAGCCGCGCTTCGAGTTCCGCAACGCGGGCTTCGAGCTTCGGGATCTGCGCCACGATCGCTTCGAGTGCGCGAATATACGCCTGGACCGCTGGGTCCAGCGACGCGAAAAGT
>JANXNT010000835.1 GCA_025353985.1 Limnoglobus sp. | reverse complement strand
CCCGAAAACCACGACCCGCGAAGGTTTCGATGGCGAGAATTGCATCTGTGCCTTTGCCAAAACTGGTGAAACTGAACCGAGATGATCTGAAATACCGTCAAGATCAACTTCGCATCACTTGGGGGCCACGCGGTCAAATTAATCGGCGGAGCTTCGAATCATGCTTCACTGACGCTGGTCTGCGATTCGATTTCTAACACAGCTCAAGTCCATTTCGACCCTAAAATATCCGGGTGGGAATCGGGCAATTTAGCAATCACAATTCTGAGCGGTTGTCCCCAAGAACCCGAACTGCGTTTCCCTGTGTTCGTCAACAAACCGAACCGCAACAGCGGCTCAACCAAGCAGTAATTCTCATGCGTACGACGTTACGAATTGCGATATTCTTTACATTAGCAGTATTCATTAACGCAAAGGTCGCAACTCTTGCTGATGAATGCGGTCAAGGTGGAAGAAACTCATTTTCGAAAACCGCGAAATGCACTCTAAATCCCGATGTCGATTGCTCCTTATCCGAACCGACGCTGATTACGTCAACGGGTGTTGCGAGGAAATGTATTCCCTACAAACGAACATTAAATGTGCGGACAACGGCTACATGGTGTGATTCCGCTGTAATACCACCTAACAATCAAGCGTCTTTAACGCTTTGCATCGACTATTATGCGGAATTGCTACCTTTGCCGTTACCAGCACCCGTACCTGGATTTCTTCCTGTTCCTGTTTTCGTCGATTGTTACGACTTTAAAACATGCATATGGAAAGTAGGCGCGACTGAATTTAGCCATTACTGTGAAAATTCTGCTGGTCTTTCAACTTTCAACTTTTCAAACGATTGCCAAGACAACGGTCAATTGCTTGACCCCATCTGTGGATGTACCAGTCAAGGGAGTCGGAGGCGACAATTGATATTATTCTTAATCTGTAGTCGATTATTCATTCGAGGTTCGACCATGCTGCTGTTCCCGATGTTGCTACTTGTCTCTGCACAAGTTGTTTCAACTCCAGTTGTTGCGGAACTGTCGGTAAAAGAACTTTCCGATAGGGCAGTGGCATCAAGAAAAGGAATTCATTCCTATCATATCGTTGCGAAGTCGAGAATCTTCACGATGGGTGAGTCGGAAACCACGAATATTGCAGTGGAGAGTACGTATGAAATTTGGTCTCGCGGAAACAAAGTCCGCACGGATCGAACGATTACCAAAAGCAGTGATCAGCCGGAAAACGTCGATCATCGTAGAATTAATCGTCGTAACTGCGAACGCGATGGCTATGCGCTACATACAAATCAAGGACTCAAGCGACTCGTCGGCGTGACGTTCTACAAAATCGACAACAAATACGATATGGACGACAATTGCAAAATCGATTGGACGGTTTTCAGCTTGCGAAATCACCATTCGCAAGGTTACACGAAAGGTAGAGCGGACGAAGTCATGCTCTCGATGTCTAAACACAAGAATCTGAAAATCGAACCTGTCACTATCCAGTCACAAAAATTGGTAACCGTGAGTGGTGATGGTGGACCAGGAACACTCGCCCAGATTTGGTTTGCACCCGAGTATTCGGGCAATCCCGTTCGATTTCTGATGAAGCTCGATGTTTTAACCAGGGAAACTTTGGTCGAGTACCAAAAAGTGGACGGATACTGGTACCCGAAATCGACTCACCATATCAACAAGCAGGGCGACAAAATTTCCGATGAGGAACAACTGACTTTTGAGCTTGTCGAATTGAATAGCGATATACCCGATTCGGTATTCACATTCGCCGGGCTGAACTTGCTGAGTGGCACACCGATCAACGATCAACCTCCCCGATATTGCAGATCCGGGCAAGCAACCGTGGTGGAAAGATGGCAAAGTCGATTCTAGTTATTTGCAAAAGCAACGCGCACAAGATGTCTATGAAGCGATCATGGAGAAACAGCAAGTCGCACCAATACCGGACCAACCCGCACCGGGTTTGATTTCCGGTCGCTGAATCTATTTCGTCGTCGCTGGTTTGTTTACAGTAGCCGGGTTGTTCATCGTTCGGAAACTCAGGAAAAGTCCCGGTGCGTAGGTGACCTATGCGCAAACATTTGGATCGTACATCCCGTCGCGGAGCCACTCTGATTGAGTTAATGGTGGTCATTGCGATTTTCGCAATCCTTGCCGGTCTGCTACTCTCAGGTGTGCAGAAAGTACGGGCGACGGCGGACCGGATTCGGTGTGGGAACAACC
>JANXNT010000821.1 GCA_025353985.1 Limnoglobus sp. | reverse complement strand
TTCGCGGAGAGTTCGTCGCCAATGTTGCCGAGCCATGCGGCGGTTTCCGAATCGAGCGGCAGTCTCGCGGCGATGGCGGACGCGAGCGTCTCGACTTTGATTTTGAGGCTCTCGGCTTGCTTGGCGTTCATTTTGCCGAGGCGAATCGATCGACGCTTACCGTCGACCCCGACGAATTGAATCGTGCGATTTCCCGAAGGGTCTTTCGATATCGAAGCCATGACTGAGAACCTGCGTGGTAGGTGAGTGAAGTATACCCGGTCGAACCGGGATCGCGGGAGTCCGTTGCATCGTTTCAGTCGGGCAAACTTCGATACGTATGATCGATGAGGCTTTCGGTCGACGCGGCGTGAGGAGGAATTGACCCCGCATCTCCCGCATCTCCGGCATTCGGCTGGCGAATTGCCAGTGAAGCGGGTTCCGTTTCCGTCCGCTTCGCAGCCGGGCCAACAGCATACACGGCCCACCGACTCGACTTATTGCGATCTTCCCCCGCTTTATCGAGCGTTTTCCCGCCGAAGTTCCGTCTTTGAAAATGCCTGAATCGTCCACCGAGTTTGCGCCCGTTGCCCGTGCCGTACCACGTGACGTGGAGCGGGCCTTTAAAGTTCGTATTCCCGCCGAGAATGCGATCCTCCCAGGTGATCGATGTCAGGGCGTTATCGAACACGTCGTTCCCGACGGAACCCGTGAGGTTATCGAACAGCACCATCCGCTCGCCTTCCATTGCGAATGCAGTGATCCGCTTGCGAAGTTCTTCGCGGTCGGGGGTGTAAGTCGTCCTTCGGAACTCGGAACCCATGACGATGATCGCAATCACGTCGGCAAGTAGTCCCTTTCCCGTTCCTCGTGTGTTGGCGTCGATGAGGAAAAACGGGGCCGTTGAAAGCGAACCAAGCGATGGGCGTGAGCAAGGCCGCAAACCAGGCCGCCTTATGCGCCGTCGTCTGAAACGGGAAATCGAACAGCACGTCTTCGAGTGTGGCGACGGCACAAGCCACATCTTCGCGGGTCAGATGTTCGGGTACGGTCAGTTCGAAATTCGCTTCGAGGAACAAGTACAACCCGCTTGCGGGGTCGTATCCGGTCGTAGAGAGAAGCGAACCCGTCGACAGAAATGCCGGATGCGGAACGACGGCTTCGAGTTTCGGCACGGGCCAACGTCCTCGATCGAATACGGCACCAGGACACCAATACGGCGGGTGTTCGTGACGTTCGACGACGCCATCTTTCGTTTGTATGAGTCCGCAAAAGTGAACGCATCGCGTGAGGCGTTCGCGCAAACCCGGCAGAGTCAGCGGACGAATTTTTGGCACGCCAATCGTCCTGCGAACGTTCGCTTCCGTCGCGGTGACATCCAGTTGTTGCACGATCGAAACGAGTTGACCGCCGCGCTGGTACAAGCCGACTTCCCCAGCGAGCGCGGCCGCAACTTCGTCGTTAACTCGAAATTCATCCGCACCAATTTCGACCTTCCGTTGAGTGTGTAACGGGTTCTCGCTTTCCCGCTCGGAAGGAAAGTTCGCTATCGTTGCGTTCGCTTCGAGATACCGAAGCAACTCCGCACCGCGTTCATGCCACGACGATTTGGCGCGAACGTCGGCGGTCAGCCACTCTCGCACGTCTTTCGCGTCGACGGGGGGAAGTGCGTAGGCGACCGTCCGACCGAGTGCCGTGGAGAGCCGTTGCGAAACGCGGACGGCACCCTCGCGGCCCGCAGCGTTTGGATCGTTCTCGCCGACGACGAGTACGAAACGATCCGTCGGGTCATTCTCCAGGAGTCTCGTCAGCAGTTCCACGCCGTGAAGATTGTTCGCCCGCCCGATCGCACACAAACCCGCCGCGGTGGGTGCGGCGGTGTCGGTGAAACCTTCGACCAGCAGTAGCGGGTCGATTCGCTCCCGCCATCCGTCGGGAATGGTCAAGCCCCGCTTCGAACCGAACGCGCTCTTCTTAATGGCGGGTTTCCCCGTTCGTTCCTTACGAGTCGCCAGCCCGATGATCGCTCCCGTTCCATCGCGTTCGGGGATGGTGAACTCCACCCCGCCCCGTTCGTCCCCCGTTACTCCGAGCGTGAAGCCGTCGAACGCTCCGACCGGCAAGCCGAGCGCTTTCGCCAAAAGGGTACGATGTTCCGGGAACTCCATGAGATTCATTGCGAATCGCTCGGCTTCCGCCTGCCAGTTCACCGACGGCTTGGGCAACGCCAGTTTCGTCTTCGAGGGCTTTGACTGGGGGTCTTGATTTTGCCGGTAATGGCCGAAGCCGTTGTCGTCTTGATTGATTTTTCGCCATCCTCCTCGCGCTTCCCCTCGGCAGAAATGGAGCCCATCGGCGGTTGCGGAACAGTTTTTTGAATCCGACTGGCATACCGGACAAGGGTTTCGCTTTGACGCTCGAAACGTGATAGAATTCATCTTCGCGTTCTCCAAACTGTGGCCGTACGCATTCATTCGACCGGGCGTGCGGCCACAGTCGTTTAGTGCGTTGCGGATGGGGTTTGGGAGGTAGTGAACTTGCTGTTGAGCCACGATTCGAGTGCTGATTTCAAGAACAGCACACGCCGTCCGACTTTGATCCGTCCGACTAACTCCCCTGCCTCGGCATGACTTTCCAGCGTCTTCGCTGAAAGCTTCGTGAATTGCGCGGCCTCGGGGCCGGTCAGCGTAACGGCTTCCAACGCGGCCGCCTTCGCTGGGAGATTCACAAGTGTGGACACGATGCGTTCCTCATGGGCAACCCGACGCCAAATGCGATGGGTATAACGCTGTAGATTCGTGGGTTCGGCACTACACTCCCGAGTAGTGCGAGTAGTGAAAAGAAAATTGAAAAGACTTGGAAAGACAGGTGAAATCAGGACAAGAAACAAGCGAACTACTCCTGCTACTCGATTTGAGTAGCAGATGTAGTCGTTTCCAAGCTACAATTGTTGACTCGGATAGGTTAATTTAATGGCCGCTTTCACGACATCGGCGGGGGTTCGTTTTCGTGGCGGCTTTTGTCGAGTCATCGGCCGACGTTTCAGCTCCTGTTCGATCATCTCTCGCAGGTTTTTCCCGTCTGGCGACTGAATAAACGCCACGGCTTTCAAAACCCCTCTCAACTTCAAATTGCGGATGTATTCGTAGAGCACATTTTGCGCATCGTTTCGACGGGTGTTTGGTTTTGCACTCGGCTTTGCGGTATCCAATCGCATTAACGATTCTTGAACCCACGCATCGAGGGCATTTAAGGCATTTTGAACCTGTGCACTATTGCGGAAGTTCTCGGGTAAATTCGGAAGTGGGCTGAGCACGTTGAATCCGAACGTGTTCTTCAACCGTCCCGCCCGCTGCCATCACTCCATGCAAGACTCTTCAATCTTCCAACGTGCCGGATCGATCGACCCATTTTCAGTGAACCGCATTCGAGAGCTTTGAAAATCCTTCAAAAAGAGTTCCAGCCGTCCTTCATTACTCTTCTCCAAATCCATCCGCTGCCGAACGTTACGATCGTTGTCTTCCACCAAGCCTTTGAAACCCTCTGAGGCATTTTTCCAGACTTCCGAATCTCGATCGATGTCGGTCAGAAATCCAAACAGGAGTCTGATCTCCGATCGGTCGGAACCAGGAATCGTAAACTCTTCGCCCGATTTGAAGTTGCCCTCGCCTACGCCACCATCGATCGGAGCCTGTTCATGCGCGTTGTGGGCTAGGTCATTCTTTGGCTGCGACATAGTTCACTCGTAGGGGATGAGTTTTTGCAAACATTCGTTACGTCTGCTGCTTAATTGTACACTCCTGTTGCTTCCTGTCTGCTCGAGCGTGTTTGAATCGTCGCACTCGGGCCGCTGTCGCCATCTTCTTCGATGTCCGCTTGGCGGAACCGCTGGCTGTACACCTCGTAAATCTTGTCGAACTTCAAACCTGGCTCCGGCTCGAAGCCGGCGAATGCACGGACTGCTTAAGCGGCCAGCGCTCGCCGATCGACAAGGAATAGCACTCGCCGCGCGACGCCGGATTTCATCAGCCGATAAATCTGGTTGACGGTCGCGAACGTTTTCCCGCAACCGGTCGCCATGGCGACAAGCATTTGCCGATTCCGTTCGGCAATGGCCTTCTCGATGCCTGCGTTGGCAGCGATCTGGTACGGGCGAAGTCGCGAGTGGGTGTTCGGCGTGCCGAGCAACTTCCCGATGTCCGCCTCGAAATTGCGGCTCAACCGCTCTTCGAGTGCGGCCGGTGTCGGGTAGTCGGCCACCCTGCGGGAGCGTTCGAGCGAGTGGCGAACGTCCTGGAACCGGATGACTTCGCCGTTTGTGG
>JANXNT010000801.1 GCA_025353985.1 Limnoglobus sp. | reverse complement strand
CTGTTGAAGCGAAAGAATGCGACGCTCGGCCGCGAATATTGGATGTTCGTTCCGCTGAACTACAAGCCGAACATTTCGCACGGCGTCATCATCTGGCTGCACCCGCTCGGGAAGGGCGGTAAGGATGCGGACGACATGGTGAAGATCTGGCGGCCGTTCCTCGAAGACTTTCATTACATCATGGTCGGCCCGAAAGCGCAGAGCAACGATGGCTGGGTCGCCAGCGAAACCGAAGGCGTCGTGCAAGATGTGAAAGAAGTCTTTGGGCAATACACGATCGATCGTTCGCGGGTGATCGCGCACGGCATGGGCGTCGGCGGGCAGATGTGCTTTTACCTCGGCTTCAACGCCCGCGATACGATCCGCGGCGTCGCCACCACAGGGGCATCGCTCGGCACGCAGCCGAAGGACAACCTCCCGAACCAACCGCTCTCGTTCTACATCGTCGGCGGGGAAAAAGATCCCGCAATCAAAACCATCGCCGAGAGCAAACCCGCACTCATCGACAAACGCTTCCCCGTGATCTATCGCCAACTGAAAGACTTCGGCAAAGAGTACATGCTTCAGGAAACGCTACTGGAACTGTGCGTCTGGATCGACTCGCTCGACAAGATTTAGTGTGGAAGTAGTATGCTAGCGATATGAGCCAGCCATCATCGCGAATCGAACGAGAATTTGGCGTGCCGTTTCCGGGGACGATCTTGCCGCCGCTGAAGTGGACGCAGACTGCACTGAAGGCGATGCCCGAAGTCGGCCGACTGAACTGGGCGACGCTGTTCGGCCGCACCGCACCCGTCGTGCTGGACATCGGTTGCGGGAACGGGCGGTTCGCCATTGGCAGCGCGTTCGGGCGAAGCACGCACGATCACCTCGGTACAGACATCTTGCCCGTGGTCATTCGCTACGCCCGCAAACGTGGCAACCAGCGCGGTTTGCCGAACCTGAAGTTCATCGTCCTCGGTGGACACGAACTGCTCGAACGCTACGTCGAACCGGGCAGCGTTGCGGAAATTCACTGCTATCACCCGCAGCCATATTACGACCCGGCGCAGATCCATCGCCGTCAGATTACCCCCGCATTCCTCGCCGTCGTGCATCGCTCGCTGGCACCCGGCGGGCTGTTCATCGTGCAGACCGACAATCCCGGTTACTGGAAGTACATTCAAAGCGTCGTGCCGGTGTTTTTCGACTTCCACGAACGGATCGGTCGCTGGCCCGATTCGCCAAAGGGCCGCACCCGCCGCGAAATCGTCGCACTGAAAAAGGGCCTACCCGTGTTCCGCGGCTCGGGTACCGCCAAGCTCGACCTCACCGAAGACGCGGCACTTCAACTCGCGGAATCGCTACCGCCACCAACCTTCGACGCGGATCGACGGCTAAGGGAACTCGACCGCCTGGCGTGAGATTGCCGTAGGAACAAATGACGACAGCAAGTCGGGCAAATGGGATTGTGTGGCCCTTCCGGGCGAAAACTGGGGTAAACGGGCAACGTGTGCGGTCATTTCGGTCGAAATCTTGGATTCGAAAGATGCGAGTGGCCACTTTCGGTGGAATTCTTTCGATTTTTACGAATTCTCGTTCGACAAGCTCGCCGATGTTGTGTATGTTGTCATTGTAAGGTCGGTAGGCACCGATCTGGTTGAGGAGACAGCGAACCGTTCGCAGTTATCGCGCGAGACCCTTCTTGGTCATTTTACCTGAGAAACACCTCAAGGCCCAAGATTGTCGAGCTGGTATCTTCGTGTGGCGTGTGGGCAGTCCCTTCTAGTAGTCATCGGGCAGTAAGTGCTTCTGTTCGGGACTCTGTTTCTCTTGGGTCGAGATGACCCGGAAAGTTGATCGAGCGATGAAACTGTATGTTGGGAACCTTTCGTTCCAGACGACTTCGGACGACCTCCTGCAACTCTTCGGCCAATACGGTAGCGTGACCAGCGCTCAAATCGTGACGGACCGCGACACGGGCCGTAGCCGTGGCTTCGCTTTCGTCGAAATGGGTAGCGGTGCAGAACAAGCCATCGAAGCGACGAACGGCGTCGAATTCATGGGTCGCAACCTGACCGTGAACGAAGCCAAGCCCCGCGAAGATCGCCCCCGTTCGGGTGGCAGCGGTGGTGGTGGTGGCGGTGGTGGCCGCGGCGGTAGCGGCGGCGGCGGTTATGGTGGTGGCGGCAGTGGTGGTGGCGGTGGTGGCCGCGGCGGATATGGTGGCGGCGGCAGTGGTGGTGGCGGTGGTGGCTACGGTGGTGGTGGTGGCAGCGGTGGTGGCGGCGGCGGTCGTCGGTACTAAAAATTTCGTATATTAATCGAGATGACTCAACCTGCCGGATGTTCCGGCAGGTTCCGTTTTACTGGCAAATGAGGTAAGCAGATGCCGTTGCGAATGCGTGTAAACGACCGCGAGCCGATTGGTGCCGCACTGCGTCGATTCAAGAAATTGCTCGAACGAAGTGGAATTAAACGAGAATTGCGCGAGCGAGAGCATTACCAAAAGCCTTGCGAAGCGCGTCGCCAAGCCGAACTCCGTCGTCTTCGTGCTATCCGCAAGGGTGTGACGGGTGGAGTCAAACCTGTTGGTCCTTCCAGCCGATAATCCCATAGCCTTGCCTCGCGGGGTAAGGCTCTCAGCACACAACATGGAGGGACATCGTGTCCAAAGCCACAGCAGCTAGTGAAATTCCTACGGATCGCCGTAAGGAGATTTTCGTCGCACTCGTTCACGAACAAGATCAGGCCACCTCACCGGTGCCCGAATCGCGTCGGACGGTCGCACGCAAATTCTCTGTGACGGAAGAACAAGTGAAAGATATCGAACGCGAAGGGCTCGATCAAGAATGGCCGCCCCTCTCTTAATTCGAAACCGGACTCGATTCATCTAAACGCCCTTGTTCACAAGGGCGTTTCGCTTTTGCCTCGCAAATGGAGTCGCTCGCATGAATGGATCGGGTATCGCCTGGCTCCGCAAAATCGGCTTCTGCGAAGGCATCTCCACACTCGTATTATTTTGCATCGCGATGCCGCTGAAGTATCTCGCAAACATACCGGACGCGGTCCTCGTCGTCGGCTCGATTCACGGCGTGCTCTTCACAATTTACGCGGTTGCGATTCTCTACGTCTGGTACCACTATCGCTGGTCGTTTTTCCGTGCTGCCACCGCAGCGATTGCCGCGATCGTGCCACTCGGGCCTTTCGTGTTCGATGCCAGTTTGCGCCGCGAGCAACGTCTCCGCGATTCGTCGCAACGTGAACCTTCTTCTGCAACTGTGTAAAAACGAAAGTGAATTTCGTTCATACGCCGTGTTTTGTGGACACGGTTTGCGCGAGTTCGGCGACGGCTTTCAAGTCGAGTTTACCACTGCCGAGTGCGGGGAACGCTTCGATCTCGTGGCAATCGCGACGGTCAGGAATCCATAGATTCGGCAACCCGCGATGGGAAAGCGCTTTTAGAGCATCATCGAAACGGCTGGCGATTTCTTGCAGGTAAAGCACGATCAGCCGTTCGCCACGTCGGTCGTCCGAGACGGCACACACGGTGACAACGCGTTCCCCGGTGCCGAGGATTTCTTGCAGTTCCTCTTCGAGCCGTTCGAGTGGAATCATCTCGCCCGCAATCTTGGCGAAACGCGATTGTCGCCCCGTGATGCGGATGAACCCTTCGGGTTCGATGCGGCCGATATCGCCGGTCATGTACCAGCCATCGCGTATCACCTGCTTCGTTTTATCCGGTTGATGCAAGTAGCCGATCATCACGTTCGGCCCCTTGACGCCGAGGATGCCTTCCTCGCCAGCGGGAAGGGGTTCGCACGTTTCCGCATGGAAGGTCTTCACAGCCACACCGGGGATCGGCTGGCCGACGGTGCCAGACGTATTCGCCTTCTGATTCACGCCGCGAATGATCGTATCGTGCAGGTTCGTACTGACAACGGGCGAGACTTCGGTGCAGCCATACCCTTCGAGCGGCAGCACGCCGAACTTCGCCTGAAACTCCTCCGCGAGCTTTACCGGTAGCTTTTCCGCACCGCAAATGATGAGCCGTAGCGAACGGAAATCATCGACTCCGGCACGACGCAGATAGAACCGTAGGAAGGTGGCCGTGCCGAGCAAGATGCTACAAGAATGTTTTTTGCAAAGCTCGCCGACTTCCTTCGCGGAACGCGCATCGGGATAATACACCGATAACATGCCGATGCCACCTGGTGCCCACAGGCAGACGGTGTA
>JANXNT010000788.1 GCA_025353985.1 Limnoglobus sp. | reverse complement strand
TGCAATCGGGTTACGGTTGCCCGAACGGTTTCCGGGTGATCGCCAGACAGCAATTTGATGCGGACGCCTTGTACAGCGAGGGATTTGAGCACGCGATCGACGCCGGGCCGGACTTCGTCTCTCATTGCGATGAGGGCTAGGGGATGCAATAGTTCGTCCGACCTGAGTACGCCTCCCCACGCGGCCCGACCTTCGTCTTCAAGGAGAGGATCCCCGGCTGCGAACGCGACGAATCGAAGCCCTGTCGGCAACAGTTCTCGGAATCGCGTCTCGACAAGCCCAGCCGCCACTGCGTCGAACCTGGGCAGGAGTTCGTCCGGGCTGCCGATGACGAGGACTCGTTCGCCGCTCGCCGTCCGTACCCGCACCGCGCTGAGTCGGCTCTGCGACTTGAAAGGGACTTGATCGATCAGTGAGAACGACTCGTCGGGTTTCGCGAATGTCGTTCGCAGGGCCTGAACCGTGCGGTTGCTCACGTCTGCCGTTGCCCAGGCGAACAACTGCAACTTCGCTCGGATATCCGTCTCGTCACCGACGAGTACCTCCACGGAATCGACCGTGAGATTGCTAGTCGTGATCGTACCGGTCTTATCGGTGCAGAGAACGTCGATCGACGCCATCGCTTCGACTGCGGAGAGCCGTTGCACGACTGCCCCGCGAGCGGTCAGCCGCACCGCTCCGAGGGTCAGGGCTAAGGTGGTCATTAACAGCAGCCCTTGGGGAATCAGAGACGTAACGGTTGCGGCCACCATTTGCACGAGGTCGGTCGTGGGCAAGTCCCGCAGGAAGTACAGCGCAACGTAGACCCCACAGAACCCCAACGTGGCGATGGTCATCACCTGGATGAGTGTGTTGAAGGACCGCTGAACCGGGCTGGGTGCATGTCGGTATTGTCGTGCGGCGGCAGACGTTTGGTGGGCAAACGCATCCGCCCCGACCCCGTCCGCACGGTACGCCCCTTCCCCCGCAACAGCGAAGCTGCCCGATAATACTTTGTCCCCCGGTCGCCGAGGAACCGGTTCGGATTCGCCGGTCAATAGGGCTTCGTCGACCTCTAGGAACTCTGCGGTCAGCACCACTCCGTCGGCCACGACCGGCTCGCCGGCCGCGAGTTTGAGGACGTCTCCACGGACCACATCGACAGCCGAGATGAGATGTTCCGTTCCGTCGCGGACGACCCTCGTTTTTGTTTCGGACAGGAGATCGAGGCGGTCGAGGTGACGCTTGGCGCGTATTTCTTGAACGAGACCGATACAGGCATTGACGACGGCCATCCCACTAACGGCCCACGCCCCACGCAGGTCGCCCAGCAGGAATAGAGCGACAGCGGCCGGGACGACGATCGCGTTGAATGGTGTGAACACGTTGCGAGCAACGATGAGTCGATATTCGGACCTCCCCGATCGGGGGGGGCGATTGACGAGGCCTCGGGCGACGAGTTCGGCCACTTCGGCTGCACTGAGGCCGCGGCTATGGTCTGTCGGATTCAATTTCGTGACCTTACAAGTAAGGTGTCAGTAATCTCGCCACACCGTCGCGTAACTTGACGAACAGATTGCGGCGGCGGAGTTTGATCGGTGTCAACTCTCGACTCCGACTGACTGTTCTCGCTACCTCATCGTCCAAAAGTCCCACTCGGGTTGGGTCGTAGCACTCGACGTCGAACTCGAAATTCAGCCGTAAGCTCCGGGGATCCCAATTCGACGAACCGAACAAAACCCACGTCCGGTCGACGATCATCAACTTCGTGTGGACGAAGGGTGGCGGAGTAAACCAGACCCGACAACCGCATTCGAGCAACTGTTCGAGTTGGGCCATACAGGCCCACTGAACCAACCGCAGGTTGTTCCGTTCGGGCAGTACGATGTACACCCGCACCCCACGTAATGCGGCCACGTTCAAACCGGCAATCAACGCGGCATCCGGCAAGAAGTAGGGGGTGACGATCCTCACCGAAGTCCGAGCCGATGCCAAGCCGCCGAGATAAACCGCCTGCAACCGTTTGCAAAGATCGTCTGGCCCCGTACGGATGCCTCGAGCCAACACCGATCCACAGTTTTCGAGTTTCGGGAACCACAACTGACCCCGCAGGACGGTGCGAGTACAAAACTCCCAGTCGTCTGCGAACGTCTCCCGCAGGTGTGCGACAACCGGCCCATCGAGGCGGAAGTGTAGGTCGGAGATCGGGGCGACCGGGTTCAGGCTCAAGTCGTGTGCGGCCCGGATATTCATCCCGCCAGTAAATCCAATCTTTCCATCGACGATAAGAATTTTACGGTGGTTCCGCAGGTTTGCATAGTTGAAGTGCCACGGAAGGAGTTGCGGCAGGAAGCGAGCCACTTGCACGCCGATCCGGCGTAGCGGACCGATCACAGTATGCGGCCATGAGTAACGCGCTCCGATGTCGTCGATCAGCACCCGAACTGCCACTCCGCGGGCCACTGCCCGACCGAGGGCGTCGATGAACCGTTTCCCAGCGGCATCGTTGTCGAAGATGTACGTGCTCAACCCGATCGAGTAAATGGCCCCGTCGATCGCACCGAGCATCTCCGTGTAAGCTTCGGTGCCGGTGTGGAGCGGGCGGATTGCGCTCCCGCCGAGCAATGGCAGACCGGTTAGGGAACCGATCAACTGGGCTTGCGGGAGAAGATGACCGGCGACCGAACAGATGGTGTCCGATCCATCCAACAGCGGTATGGTGTCGGGTATCCGAGAAGCTCGTCGCCTCAAACGCTTCGCCTTGCGCTCGACGCGATTGATTCCGAAAAGATAGTACAGTATCGGACCGATGCCAGGTGCAAACCAGATCATTCCGGCCCAGCCGATGGCCGCTTGAGTATCCCGTTTCTTCAAGATGACGTGAGCAGTCGCGAAGAGGTCCGCAGCGAACACCGCCACCGAACCAGTACCAGGAAGTGAGTAACCAGTCCGGCATCACCAGAGAGTCCTTATGAAGGTTACAACTTTGCAACTCGTCTTAACGAGCGATCCCAGCTATTCCGTTCTACAGAAATGCACCACAATAGTACTACCAGATACGTTATCATCCGTCGCGACTTAACAGTCGAAAATGACACTTTCGAGCGTCTCTGTGCGATAATACGCCGCAATGCGTAGTCCTCTTTTTTTCGCCCGAAGTGGTCCAGCAGATCGTCGAAACCATCCGGCAAAGTGAGCCGAACCTCTACGGCATTCCCGGTCGAGGATGGATGCTGAAAACGCTTCAGCGGTGGGTGGGCGAAAAGCTGGAAACGGTGGTGTCGCGATCGACGTTAGACGCCATGCTGCAAGCGGCGGACTTGAGCTGGAAGAAAAGCAAAAAGTTCCTCGGCAAACGCAATCCCGGCAAACGAGCGGCGTTTGTGGAGCGGTTTGCGGGTCTTTATGAGCGGTTGATCCATCGGGAGGTGGTGTTGATTTATGTGGTTGGAACCGGCTCATGCATGAACCGACGAGCGAGAACCGGTCATTGTGGACCGCATCATTGTCCGATGTTACGGCCCCACTCGTGACATACCATTCAGCGTTTGCCACTTCTTGCGTTGTTGCGTCCAGTCCAGCGTCGAGGCGATCGGCTGGAGGTCGCGGAGCACGATCGCGTCGCGGCCGGTCACGGTTCGCGGCAGGTGCAGGATCGCGTCCTGGATGTCGGGGGCGAGGTTCAGCAGGTTCATGATCTGGCTGACGCGGGCACGGCTCACCCGACCGAGCGATGCCAGTTCCGCGTAATTCGCAATCGCTCCGCTCCGAATCGACGCCTCGCAGCGGATCGCGAGCGCCATCCACCGCGCTACCCGCGCGATCCGGCCCAGCTCGGTCGGTGCGACCGGCTTCGCCCCCTCGACCAGGACTTTGCGGCCACCACGCCCCCGTGCAAAATGCACCTCGCATTCTACCGTCAATGGCATCGTCATACCCGGCACTCCTCGCGACAATCTGCGCGTTCGCGGGCCAGCGTCTCGATCCCCGCCGGTCGGAACGTCAAGCGAAACTTTCCCTTGCTGTCCGTCGTAGTTCACGCACTCGATCAGCAGTTGCACAATGCGTGCCTGCTCGCGCGGCGCGAGGGCCAGCCACATCGGCTCGAACCCCCGAAACGCTTCGGCCGCGTCGGCAGGCTCGATGCGGTGCACCGGCATCGCCTCGAGCCGTTCGCACATGCGTTTCCACTCGGCTTCGCACCCCCGACCCGCCGCCAACTCCTTTTTCAGTCGCTTCTTCTCGCGCAGCGCACTCGCCAGGG
>JANXNT010000768.1 GCA_025353985.1 Limnoglobus sp. | reverse complement strand
TGCAATCGTAGGGTCTCGGTAGCCACGGCCATGCGCCGGACATTGCCAGGCAGTCGGTCGGGCAGATCGTCACGCAGTCGCCGCAACCGGTGCAACGGCGTTCGTCGAGAATTGGCAGTTCGCGGGTTTTGCTCATCGCGTGTCCGCCCGGATTCGGGATGCCATCAACCCGCTGACGATGTCTTCGAGGTTTTGCCGAAACAGCGGCGGAAACGTGACGTACCGTGCGCCGAGATCGAACGCGAGTGCGGTCCAGTGGGCGCGATCGTCGTCGTTGAGTTTGCTATCGCTGACCACAACCGTGGCGGCATCGGGGGCGATGCGATGGATGTCTGCGAGGAACGCCAGCGGGTTCGTGGTATCCGAACGCGGGTCGAGTTGGGCGACGACGACCGTCGGCCGGGGCGGTACGAGCATCGCGAGGCACGCTCCCGTTTGCCGCGATTCCTTCAGCAGCCAGCCACTATCGGCGGCAAGCGTCGCCAGCTGTTTGGCGAGCCAATCGTCGAACGCGCAGATGAGCAATTGCGGGTGGCGCACGGTTACTTCCCCGCCAACGTGCGGATTTCTTTCACGGTCAATTCCCTTTGGAACAAGCAGAATTCGTCGATATCCACCGAGTAACGGCTCGTGGACAGTCGCCCGAGGCCGACATGTTTGAACTTCGCGGCCAGCGATGTGTTCACCGCCGTTTTCGTACCGGGCGGCGGCGCGATTTCCTCGCCATCGAGATACAACACGATGCGCCCTGTGACGGCGCGCGTCATGGCGAAATGGCGAAACTGCGGCTCGTCGGATGTCGTTTTGCCCCAACTGAACTGCTCGGTCGTTTTGCCAACATCTTGCACGTAAGTCATGCGGAAACTCGCGTTCGTCGCCAGCAGGGACAGTCGCGGTGCGGACGTCGTCGTGTCCGAATTCAGGCTGAACGCCAGGCCGCCACGGTCGGAGGGATTTGTCCAAAATGCCACGGTGAATCCGAGTCTGGGCTTCGTGGCGAAGGCGTCGAGTCGATCGCTGAGGTCGAGCACGAACGCGGGCACGGTGCTTCGCGATTCGCTCGCCGTGAGCCGCACCGCCTTGCCGCGTGGTCCATCGATCCAAGTGATCGTGCCGGGCTTTTCCTTGCCGATTGGCTTACCGGACACCGCATCAATGACACTGCCAGGCGTGTCGAAGGGAAGGTACAGAACGAGGTTCTTGATCGCGGTCGGGGCGGATAATCCAGCGATGTTCGTATTTTTCGCGGGCATCGGCAGCATCGGCGGCGCGTCCGGTTCCGAATCGGGATCGGGTACAACGACCGGCACGGGTTCAGGCTTCGTGGCCACGGGTTCGGCTGGCGGCACGATCGTTTCCACCGCGTTCGGCTTGGCGTAATAGCGGGACAACGCATACCCGAAAAACGCGCACGACAGCATCGCGAACGCACCGAGTGCCGCAAACGCGAGGATCGTCGATTTCGAGTAAGGCATACTGGCATTTTCCACAAAGTTACTGTGTCGGCCCGGTTGCGATTTTCAGTGCCTCCAGCCTTCGGCCGAGCCGTGTGCGTAAGATCCCGAGCGCTGCGGCGGCTTCGGTTTGGTTCCCGTTTGCCTTCCGCATCGCGGCTTCGATCATGCGCGTTTCCACCGCTTCGAGGACTTCGTCGAGCGTTTTCGTCGTCGGTGCGGGTGGCATCGGGTGCGCCGCGATCATCGCTTTTTCGCGTAAGAAACGCGGCAAATCAGTTGGTGTCACGACACTGTCACCCGCTCGTTCGGCCGCGATGCCGACGATGCTTTCGAGTTCGCGAATGTTGCCCGGCCAATCGTAACTTTGCAGCACGGGCCATGCTTCCGGGGCGATTTTCACCTTGTCCAGAAGCCGTGGCAGATCGTCGAGCCGTTTTCGCAACGGGATCATTTGCAGTTCGAGCGTGGCGAGTTGCGTTTGAAAGATCGGCAACACCGTGCCACTTTGCACATCGTCGGCAGCGGACTTTGCGGAACTACAAACGAGGCGCACCAGGTACGGTTCGCGGACGGCATCGGCGATCTTTTGTTGCAAGTCACGCGGCAGCAGTCCCGGATTTTTCAGGTAAATCGTGCCGATCGTTTTCGACGGGAACAGGCCACCGAGGCCGAAAAGTACGGCATCGAACAGGTACGGTTGCACGCCACCACAATCGACGGCGATGAATGCGCGCTCGCGATGCGAACTCTGATAATGGATCGTGCGGGCGGCGGTTTCTTTGCCCGTGCCCGGCTCGCCGACGATCCAGACGGGGACGCTGCAACTCGCGGCATGGCGAAGTTGCGATTGAAAGCGTTCGGTGGCAGGCGTCGTACCGGGGAAGCAGCCAAACGCGAAACGTGCGGCATGTTTCTCGCGGATTTGTGCGGTGCTCGCAGACACTTTCCGCGATGGTTGGCCCACTTCGGTGGCGACGACGTGTATTGTGGCAAGGTAGCCGTTCGTGCCGTTCACGCCTTGTAGCGGAACGAAAGTGATGTCCCACCACGGCGGGCCATTTTTGTGCGATGGCACGGGCCGCCGCACTTTCGACACGTCTCCGGCGATGGCTTCGGGGGTCGGTGCCAACGTGCGAAACAGTGGCTCCGTCGGGCCGGATGTCGCACACGCCCGCCCCCAAACTTCGGCCCGCAAACGCCCCGTTAGTTGCTCCCAAGCCGGGTTCACGAAGCGGATGCGACGGTGCCGATTCAGTACGAACAATGGCTGCGTGGCATGTTGAAACAGCGAACTCCAACGCACCCGCGTCGGTGTGGAATCCTCAGAAGTTGCAGGCAAAGCATCGGCCATGCGGCTAGTTTACAAGTGCGGCGGCTCCGAACTTTGCAATTTTCGCGAAATCTATTGCTTGCCCGAATAACTGAGGGTATCTTCTTTAATAACTGCCGGTGTTCTCACTCGCTTCCCACCTGCCTGGAGCTTCTCTCCCATGTTCACTTTCCACGGTAAACGTCAGCCATTTTGCGATAACATTCATCGCCGGAACTTCCTTGCGCTCGGCGCGTTCGGTGCGGGGCTAACGCTCGCCGATCAGTTGCGTGTGAGTGCGGCCACAAAAGGCACTTCGACGACACCGCCGAAACAGGCGATCATGATCTACCTGCCGGGTGGCCCAAGCCACATCGACATGTACGACCCGAAACCCGATGCCCCGTCTGAGTTTCGAGGCGAATTCAAGCCGATTCAGACGAACGTGACCGGCTTGCAGATCAGCGAACATATGCCGATGCAGGCGAAAATGTTCGACAAACTCTCCGTCATTCGCTCGCTGGTTTCGGTCGACGAACACAGTGATTCGTACGTGATGACCGGCTACCCCGAACAAGTGAATCGCACCGTCGGCCACCCGTCGTTCGGCTCCGTGGTTTCCAAACTCAGCGACGGTACCGGAGATGTGCCTCCCTTCGTTTCGCTTCGCGGAATGGGCGTCGGCACCGAACCGGGCTACCTTGGCGTGGCACACCGCCCGTTCACACCAGATGGTGCGGGCCGCGAAAACCTGCGGGCGAAATTCGCGACCACCAAGATGGACGAGCGACGCGACCTCCTCGGGAAGTTCGACAGCGTGCGCCGCGACATCGACGCCAGCGGCACTATGAAGGGACTCGATGCCTTCACGCAACGCGCCTTCGACATGATCGCCTCTGGCACCGTTCGCAAAGCACTCGACCTCAAGAACGAAGAACCGCGAACGCTGGACCGCTATAAGGGCGTCGAGACGTTCCTCACCGCACGTCGGCTGATCGAAGCCGGTGTCGGCTGCGTGACACTGAGTTACGGCGGCTGGGACACGCACCAGAGCAACTTCAAGGAACTCAAAAAGCAACTGCCGAACTACGACCGTGGCGTCGCGAATCTGATTCAAGACCTCAGTGACCGCGGGATGCTGGACGATGTCGTCGTGGTCGCGTGGGGCGAGTTCGGCCGTTCGCCGAAGATTAACACATCCGATGCGGGTCGCGATCACTGGTCGCCCGTTATGAGCGCGATGGTGGCAGGCGGCGGTATGAAGATGGGGCAAGCGATCGGTGCGAGTTCCGCACGCGGCGAATACCCGAAAGATCGCCCGTACAAAGTGCCAAACGTCCTCAGCACGCTGTACCGTGCGATGGGCATCGACTCCGCCGCCACGTTCCCGAACGGCAGCGGTCGCCCGATGTACATCCTCGACGAACGCGATCTGGTAACGGAACTGGTGTAAATTCCGTCAATCACTTCCCCGTCGTGTGGACGGTCAAAAACACCGACCCCACGACGCTCGCTCCGTCGCTGGCTAACACGTTGTACCCGAGTTGCATTTGCATCGCGGGCTTCGCCCCCCCTGCGATTTTCACGAACACCGTTTTGCCATCGTCGCCGAGTTCCGCTGCGATCAGCTTCAGTTCGTCTTGCCCCTCGGCATTCGCGTCGGAGACTTTCCAGCGTTTCGAACCGTACTCACCACTCCAGCGATAATTCCACGTCGCACCGCGATAGTTGGCTACATTCTTGGCGGACTTTGCATCCAGCATTCGGCTAAACGTCAGTTTCACGCCATCGGTGACGACTTCCACTTTCACGGGAATGTTTAGGGCTTTGTCGGTCGGTCGCACCCGTTGCAGGCTGCCGTCGGCTTTCGCGGCCGTCTGCCAGCCGTTCAGGCCGACCACGTAGAGGTGTGCCTCTTTTGAGTGAAATTTCCCCGTGCGGGAACCCGACAGGAACCGCAACGGTAACTCGGTCGCCCCGCCCTGCATGACATCGCCGATCTCCTGCCGCAGAAGCACGAATGCCTTGCACCGGCCATAGCTGAAGTGCAACGGTAACCCTGCGAGCGCACCCCAACGGGCATCGTTGGGAACCCAGACTTGGCAACCCGCCGAGTTGTCAACTTCGCGCGGCAACCAGCAGAGCGGTGCATCGTAAATCTTCGGCGGAACCTCGCGGTGGTGTGCCCGCATGTCGCCGTAGAAGCCGCCCTTTTTGTACTGATCGATCCGCGTCGCCGGCATCCAGTTGCCTTCCTGGTCGGCACCGGTCAGGATGCCCGTCGGCGACATCCCGAGGCCGATCGGGTGGCGGAACCCCGTCGCAAATACTTCGGCTTTGCTACC
>JANXNT010000752.1 GCA_025353985.1 Limnoglobus sp. | reverse complement strand
AAACTCACGTTGTTGAAGTCGACTTTCGTACCTTCCCCCAGCACGCTCACTTCCCAGAGTTGCCGTTTCTCGGCGAGGTCCAGGCAGTGGACTTTCATTCCGACGTGCAGCAGCAAGATGTTGCCTTTGAGCTGTGCCAATTGATGTTGTGGTGGTCCGTTCGGTGCGTAAAGTACGAAGTTCGGGTACCGACTTTTCACCTCGTTTGTCACACGATCTTCGACCCGTAGTGTGTAAGTTCCGTTCCCCGATGTGTTGTTGTCTAACATCAGGCGATGTCGTTTGAAAAACGGATTCGATTCCGCACCCTCGGGGTTGATCGCAAAGCCGACATTGATCGCGCCGCCCGGATTACCCTGTTTGCGATCCGCTTTCACCCGCAACGGCGTGATCGTTCGCGTCGGCTCTAGGTACGACAACAACCGCTTGTCGGTGAGTAGATCGCCGAAGTAGTCGGCACCCGTTTTGCCATCGCGAATGACGACGTCGGCATATTCGGTACCCAGACGGCTGTAGAATGCGACGGCGTCGTCCATCATGCCGCGTTTCGTAGCCAGTGCCGCCAACATCTCGGTGGCTTTCGCCGCCGTTATGCGGTCGTCGGCGGTGATTGACCAAAGTTTCAGCAGCACATTTTGCGCTTCGCGTAATGCCTCATCGGTGTTACTTTCAATGAGCTTTTGCGCGAGTTCGAGTTGCGCCTCTTTACCGGATGCGAAGTGGTAGCCGAACACTTGCACGAACTCGCGGATCGCGACGACATCGCCCTTCGCACGAATCGTTGCCCAATCTTTGGCGACGCGGTCTTCGAGCGGCTTGCGGGCGGCGGGGTCTTTCGCGTTGCGGATCATCAACTCGATGCGACCTTGTGCCCACACATCCGGCCGCGTCTGGCCGTTCGGCTCGTCGTAGATCGAAATGAGTTGCTTGTTGCTGCCGAGCGATGCGAAGCCACGATAGTAATCGAACGCCTCTGCGAGCCGCCCCTGGTTCTCGCGGCCTTTGGCGAGAAGTTGCAAATACAGTCCCTGACGACGCAGTTTCTCGTCGATTAGTCGTTGCTTGGCGTTCGGCTCATCGGCCTCGGTCGGAATGTCGCAAAGCGACTTGTACTCTTCCAGAAAGCCTTCCGCCGAAGCGAAATCTTTACGCATCAGTTCGGTATATGCCACGTACAACTTGTCGCGTAACCGTAGCCGCGTGGCTTCGCTCGGGTTGTTCTTGTCGGCTTCCTTGAAGTCCGCCACGGCATCGGCGAGTTTGCCTTCGTCCATGTTCAGTTCGGCCCGCGCCACGAGGCCACTCGGGTCTTTCGGGTTTGCCTTCAACAGCCGATCCATCTCGCGTTTCTTGAGTTCGATGAGCGGAAACACCGCGAGTTCGTTCGGCGATTGTGAGAACAGTTGCCCTTCGTGAAAGGCGAGGTTGCCGAGCATCGGCTTCGGCCCGCCATCGTCTTTGATGCGGAACGCCGCCTTCGCAATCACTTCGCCTTTGGCAACGTCGATTGCCCAAACTTCGGGGCGGCTGCCATCGGGGCTATCCGCAAGTGGCACGTAAAATACGCCGCCCTTACTTGCGGTGCCGTGACCAGCCGGGGTGCCGATACGCAAGTCGCTCCAGGCAATGACCGCATCTTCCTTACCCGTTGCCGTGGCTTTGGCACGGGCTTGCCCCGTTACGTTGAGCGCACGCAACGATTCTTTACCGACGACAACGACTTTGTCGGCAAGCACGCCACCGGCGTACAAGTCGCCACTGCGGCGCGGCTCGGTCCAAAGCAAATCGCCCGTTCGCAGATCGAGGCAATCCATACTTTCCGAATCGAACGCGGTGAAAATGACACGGCCATTGCTGATGATCGGGGCGGCCGAACGCCAGCGTTCACTGGAAAGCACGGTTTGCGCCCCACCTTGGACACCACCAAGAACTCGCAACCCCCGGCGTGCACCGCCCGGAACTTGCTCCTCTGGCATCTCGCCGCCCTTAATGCTTCGGTACGACCGCGCCCACATTAGGCTTCGTGCCATGATGTCAATCGCCACCACTGCTCCCGCATTCGTCGGGCAAATGAGCACACCATCGGAGTACGTCAGGTAGGCACACTGGAAGCGTCGATACGTATCGACAGGCAGTTTCACGTTCGGCTCGCCGATGCGCTGCGACCACACCAATTCCGGGCCTTTGTCGCTCGGCTTGCCGCCAGGTACATCGAAGCGACGCACTTTGTTCGGGTCCAAACACGCGAGCCGGACTTTACCGTTCTTCTCGAACAGCACGTAAAGTTTGCCGTTCACGGGCAGCGGTGGCC
>JANXNT010000745.1 GCA_025353985.1 Limnoglobus sp. | reverse complement strand
TTACGAACTTCCACGTGATCGACGAAATTCAGTCGCTGCGGGTTGGCCTCGTCGATGGTCGGCAACTCTCCGCACGCATCCTTGCCACCGATAAGAAAGCCGATTTGGCGCTGATTAAAATCGACGTCGCCAGCCCGCTGCCGACGGTGCCGCTCGGTACCGCAACGGACTTGCTCGATGCCGAACAGGTGATCGCCATCGGCAACGCGTTCGGCTACGAACACACGGTGAGCATCGGTAACATCGCCTTCAAGAGCCGCGATGTTTCGCTCAATAAAGAGATCTCGTACCAGGGGTTAATTCAAACGACGGCACCGATCAATCCCGGCAACAGTGGCGGGCCGCTGTTCAACAAAAAGGGCGAACTCGTCGGCGTCAACGTTGCGATTCGTGCGGGGGCGCAGAACATCGCGTTCGCGATTCCCGTCGACACGATGATCGAACGCGCCGCCGATATGCTCAGTTCGCGGAAACGGGCCGGACTCCGCCACGGGCTGATTCTCAAGGACAAAGTCGATCGCCTCACCGAGGAAAGCCCCGTGCGGCGACTCGTCACCATCGAGCGCCTTGAAGCGAATTCCTCAGCAGCCAGTTCCGGTTTTCTGGCGGGCGATGTCATCGAGCGTGTCGGCGACATTGCGACGCTGACTTCGATCGACGTTGAACGCGGCTTCCTCGAACGCACTGCTGGTAGCAAAGTGCCCGTCACAGTACGGCGTGCGGCGGAGACGATTGAACTGCACGTCATGCTGCAATCGGACGAAGCTCGCCCCAGCGTGGTACCCGGCGATGCGATCTCGCGGCGTACGGGGTTGAAGATGCTCCCCGTGGGCCGCGAGATTGTCTCGAAAGTCGATGCGCAACTCCGTGGCGGTATGTCGATCGTCGAAGTCGGCATCGGTACCCAAGCCGCAAAAGCGGGGTTGCAGAAGGGCGATGTCATCATCGGGTTTCATCAGTGGGAAGCAGTGAACATCGATAACGTGCTGTTCGCGATCAACCACAAAGATCTTGCCACTTTCAACCCGATCAAGACGTTCTTTCTGCGTGACGGCAAAGTCCGCGAAACGCAGCTCGGGATCGCGGAATAGGTCGAAATCGCGCTCTCATAATCGACGTAAGTCCGAAT
>JANXNT010000698.1 GCA_025353985.1 Limnoglobus sp. | reverse complement strand
GGGCAAGATCGTGCTCGCCACGGTGAAGGGCGACGTTCACGATATCGGCAAAAACCTCGTCGATATTATCCTCACGAACAACGGCTACAAAGTCTACAACCTCGGCATCAAGCAGCCCGTCGATGCGATGATTTCCGAGTTCGTGAAGACCGGCGCAGACGCGATCGGCATGAGCGGCTTGCTCGTGAAATCGACCGTCATTATGAAGGAAGATCTCATCACGCTGAACGATCGCGGTTTGAACCCACCCGTGATCCTCGGCGGGGCCGCGCTCAACCGCCGCTACGTCGAAGAAGACCTGACGCGAGTCTATCACGGCAACGTCTACTACGGCGAAGACGCCTTCGCTGGCTTGCGCATCATGGACGAACTCGTCGCACGCAAGAAGATCGCCAGCGTCGGTAGCGCGGCACTTCAAGGCGCAATCAAGGGAGCCGAAAAGAACCAGCGTGGCATCACGGTGAAGTCGATCTGCGAGGGCGACGACACGGACAATTATTACCCCAAAGCGCTCACAGTCGAAGTACGGCCCGACTTGCCGCACCGTTCCCCGAACCTGCCAAAATCGCCCGACATTCCGACGCCGCCGTTCCTCGGCACGCGGACATTCTCCGCGAATATCCAGGACGTCTTCCCTTACGTCAACGAGCGGACGCTTTTCAGTTCGCAGTGGGGCTTCGTGAAAGGCGGCGTCGACCCGAAGACGTACGCGGCCCAGATCGACGCGACCGCCCGCCCCGCACTCGCACGCCTAAAAGCGATGTGCATCGAGCGAAATGTGCTTCAGCCGCAGGCCAGTTATGGATTTTTCCCCGCGAGCGCCGACGGCCAAACGATGACGGTGTACGGCCCGGACCGTGCCACCGTGTTGCAGAAGTTCACCTTCCCGCGTCAGGATTTCGGCGACTTCCTCTGCCTCAGCGATTACGTCGAAGCCGCCGTCGACGGCAAGCCGATCGACTACATCGGCATGATGGCCGTGACGGTGGGCCACGAAGTGACCGTCGTTTGTAACGAACTGCGTGCTGAGAATAAGTACCAAGATTATCTGTTCCTGCACGGCCTCGGGGTCGAGTCGGCGGAGGCATTCGCGGAGTATTTCCACAAGCATCTGCGAGCCGAATGGGGCATCGGCGGCAAAGACAGCCCGATGATCGAGAAGCTGTTCAAAGGGCACTATCGCGGCCGCCGCTTCGCCTTCGGTTACCCGGCTTGCCCGCGCCTCGAAGATCAAACCGGGCTGTTCGAGTTGATCGATCCGACGCAAGTCGGCATCACGCTCACCGAGCAATTCTTACTCGAACCCGAACAGTCGACGACCGCAATTATCTTCCACCACCCGAACGCGAAGTACTTCAACGTGAAGCGCGGCGGCGAAGTGGAATTCGAGTAGCGAGGCAGAAATGCGCTGTACATGCAGGGGGGAGATTCCGTTCCCCTTGCGTGCGGTTTTTGAAATGGCTCTGTTTGCGTTACTGGTAGCATTTTAGGTTATCCTGGTTTTGGTTCTTTATCCCAACGTGATTTCAGCCACTTTACTTCACGCGGAGTGATTGGATACGTTTTGTTAGCCCGACGCTCTAGCGAGGGTGTCGTGGCGAGTCTGCGAGACGCGACGCAAAACCTTCATGCCAGGCGTACGAACCGTCGTGTTTCGAAGACTCACCACGACCCGCGATCACAGCCGTTGGAATGTCCTCCCTCGCTAGCGCGTCGGGCTAACGGGATCGGAATTGTTAGCCCGACGCGCTAGCGAGGGAGTCGTGGCGAGTCTGCGAGACGCGACGCAAAACCTTCATGCCAGGCGTACGAACCGTCGTGTTTCGAAGAC
>JANXNT010001229.1 GCA_025353985.1 Limnoglobus sp. | reverse complement strand
CCGAACGGCTTCTCGACGATGAGACGGCGATAGCCACCGGTTTCCTTGTTGTAACCGATGGCACCGAGGCCGCGGCTGAGGCTCGGGTAAAGCTCCGGCTTCACGGACAGATAGTACAAGCGTCGGCCGCCACTCTCGCCTTCGTGTTCGTTGAACCAAGCCTGAAGCGGGGCCGCATTCTCGCCGACATCTCCGGCGACGTAGTGCAGCCGCGCCGAGAAGCGTTCCCACACGTTCGGGTCGAACTGATCCTTGTGGTACTCGATGAATTTCGCTTTCATCTTCTCGCGGAACTCTTCCGTCGTGAAGGCGCTGCGTGCGACGCCGAGAATCTTGGCCTCTGCGGGAAGGCGATTCTTGCGGTCGGAGTTGTACAGTGCGGGGATCAGTTTCCGCGACGTAAGGTCGCCGGATGCCCCGAAAATGACCACAGTCAGTGGCGAAGCCATTAGGTGTCCTGAGTGAGGGTCCAACGGGCGAAGGAGCGAATTCCATCGATACCAGGCTATCCTATCTGCACGACGCAGAAGAACAAGAAATCAGCCCGCCTCATGGAATCGATTGGGGTCCGAATGCGTTCCGCACTCGCGAGAAGACGCTGCCGATGGTAGACTACCATTTACTTTCATTTGGAGAACGCACCGTGCCAATTCATAACTGGACTAATGTTTACGACGGATTGTTCCACGATTTTCATCAGACGTGGTCGATCTACATCAAAAACGCACTCAACGCAGGTAAGCTACCCAAGGGTATGACCGCGTTAGTGGAGCAAAAAGTACCTGATAAAGAACCCGATGTGCTCGCAATTGATACTCGCGAACCCGAACGGCGCGGGCGAATTCCATCCGGTGGGACGTTGTTGCTCGAACCGCCCGTGGCGCAAATCGTTCGGAAATCGACGAAGGAAACGTACGCGGACATTGCGAATCGCATCGTCATCAAGCACAAGATCGGGCGTACGGTTGCCGTCATCGAGATCGTGTCGCCGGGTAACAAATCGAGTAAGCAGGCGTTTCAGGAGTTTCTCGAAAAAAGCGTCGCGTTCATTCGCGAAGGGATCCACTTACTCGTGATCGATCTATTCCCGCCGACGAAACGCGACCCGTTCGGCGTGCATCGGGCCATTTGGGAAGATTTTGAAGACGAAGACGACGAATTCGTATTTCCAGCGGGTAAAAACCTCATCCTCGCGTCGTATCACGCGAGCCGTTTGAAGGAAGCCTACGTCGAACCCGTGGCCATCGGTGACACACTACCGGACATGCCGCTTTTCCTCGTCGCAGGCTATCACGTCAACGTTCCGCTCGAGACGACGTATCAAACGACTTGGGACGTCATGCCGAAAGAGTTGCAAGACTACGTCATAACCGGCGTGCTGCCGAGCATCGCCGACGACTCCGACGAGTAACTCCAGACTCAGTGCGGGGCGGCACTCGTACCGGCTTCGGCGACGACCTGTTTCGGCGGATGGAAGAACAAGAATAACAACACCGAACCGACGAGCGCGGCAATCATCGAGACTTGAAACACAGCCGGGTAGTTGAGAACGTCTTTGCCGAATGCGTCTTTGGTCGTGTTGTGCGTCTTGAGGATGCCGCACGCGAAATTCGCGACGAACGGCCCGACGCCGAGGATCAACACGTTGAACAGCCCCTGCGCACTACTTCGCACATCCTTCGGGAAAAATTCATCGACGAAGATGTAAACCGTGGCGAAGAAGAAGGCGTAGCATATGCCGTGAATGATGTTGACGAGAATGGCGGGGACTTGATCCGGGTAGAACGCGAACACGGCGAATCGGACGGCATGACCGAGTACGCCGACGATCATTGTCGTGCGCCAACCGAAGTTTTTGAGGACGTAGCCCAGGAACAGCATCGTGATGATTTCGGCCAGTTGACCGATCTTCATGACGGGTCCGACCCAGTTCGCGGGAATGTCTACGACGCCACCATCGGCTTTCGGCCCCAGGAAGGTAAACGTCCAGTAGAAGAAACTCTGGTGTACAGCAGCATCGATGAATGTTACGAGGAACAGCACGGCCACGAACGGGTTTTTCAGCAGTTTCATCGCCTTGAGCCATGCTAACGAATCTTCGCCTTTGATTGCCGGTTTCGGTGGCGTGTGCGGTAGTGTCAGGCTGAACGCGGCCAGGATCAGCGAAGCGACCCCGGCGACGAGGAAGATCGATCGTTTGAGATCCATCGCATTGGCTCCTTCTACAGAGGTGCCGAGCGCCTTGCCGATCCAATCGAAGAAGGGAAGCGAGTTGTACGCAGGCACTTTTGCCCAGTCGATCAGGATGAAAATGAACGGCCAACTTGCTGCGATCCAGCCAATGGTACCCCAAAGACGAATCGGACCGAACTGCGTCGAGGGGCTGCGGAGGTTCGCGAAGGCGATCGAATTTGTGATCGACACGGTCGGCACGTAAAAGATCGAATGGAGCAACATCAGGAAAAAGAACGGCCAGAATGCTGCGTTCGCTGCCGCCTCGGTGACTTTCCCTGCCGCGTCGGTTTCCGGCTTCACAAAGTATAAACCGAGAATGGCTAGCCCACCGATCAGGTGGCTAAAGGCAAGGAACTTCTCGGCGGCGAACTTGCGGTCCGCAAATTGCGTGCTGAAAAACAACGCCACCAGAGCACCGACGTTGAACGCACCGAAGATCAGCGGGAGTTGCCAGTCGCCATTAAATCCGAGTTTGGGAATGTAATCGAACCCGAGTTCGAACCACGCTCCCCAGATAAAAAACTGTAGGAACATCATCGTGCAGAGTTTTCTGCGCACGCTGTTTTCGCCAGGTCGTTGAGCTATCGAGAGATCGCCAGGCATGTCGGCTCCATTCGCATTCGCGGTCGTGACTCACTCCGGTAAACTGCGAATGTAAAAGCCCTCTCTCGGTAAGGCAACAACAAAAGGGCAGAACGGTAAAGATACCCGAGAAATGCAATCGGCCCGCGAGGTTTGCCTCGCGGGCCGATGGTTTATGCGTATTTCGCGATCTCAACGCCAGCGGACGACGAACTTATCGTTGCCGAGGATTTCGACTTCCTTGTGGCGGATGTTGTGAATCTCCAAGTTGTCGAGCAAGTCTTCGACGTGCGTGAGGTTCGAGAGTTCGACCGATTGCCAGTCGCCGGCAAGCGTGCTGTCCATGCTGGAGATCGCCATCGTCTCCGAGGTCGGGTCGGTGATTGTCGGCGTGCAGAACGGGTTGACCATTGCCGGGCTAAGTACCGATTCGCGAGTCGCAACGACGCACAAGATGGCGAGCGATGCGAGGGTCAAAGCGATCGTCAGGGAAAGTATCGTCAAGCTGAGCATCGTTATGCTCCGTGCGGTGGTGACAAGCTAAGTCGTTAACTCTGCCCAATGCTAGAACGGAGTCCAGGAACTGCGCGAAGAATTT
>JANXNT010000645.1 GCA_025353985.1 Limnoglobus sp. | reverse complement strand
CCGTTTTCACACTCGGCGAAGGAGTCGTTCCCGTCGCTTTATTCTCCGGCGAACGGCTCGCCGAGGAAAACACGACAAGCACGAAGAACAGTACCGCCACCAGTGCCGCGTAACGCTTCCAGCCCCAACGCGAACGCGACGGAGGTAACGCGGGCACGGACTTGCTGGCCGGTGTTTCGTCGCCCAACTCGAAGTCGCCGAACATCGGTTCGGTTGATGCCATCACCGGCGTGGCGGTGTATTGCGTCGAAGGGGCGGCCTTCGTGAACGGCAGCAAAACCGTCGCGACTTCGGCGGGCGTTGCGTACCGGTCGGCGGGTTTCTTGGACATCATCTTGGCGACGATTTCGAGTACGCCAGCGGGCAAGTCGTCGCGAAACAACGTGAGGGATAGCGGCTCGGATTGATAGTGTGCGAGGACTTTATCGAACGCGGTGCGCGATTGTGCGAACGGTGGTTTGCCCGTGAGTGCGAAGTAAAGCGTGCAGCCGAGGCTATAAATATCGGCACGAATATCGACATCATGCGAGTTGCGAGCTTGTTCCGGCGCGAGGTAATCTGGCGTACCCATCACGGTACTGGCGCTGGTCATCGCGGGGTTCGCGCCGGGCGTTTCTCCATCGTTGGAATCGAGCGGGGTGTCGGTGTCCGCGATCAGCCTGGCGAGGCCGAAGTCGAGGATTTTCACGTTCCCCTTGCGGTTCACCATGATGTTCTGGGGCTTGATGTCGCGATGGACCATCCCCTTCGCGTGGGCATGTTGCAGCCCGAGTGCCGCGAGGCGAATCACCTGGCAGGCGTTCGCAGCGGGCAGCGGGCCGCGCCGATTCACGAGCCGGTCGAGGCTGACGCCGTCGACGCATTCCATCACGAGGAAGTGCCGTCCGCCCGCTTCGTCGGCATCGTACGCGGTGACGATATTCGGGTGCGTCAGTTTGGCCGCGGCCCGCACTTCGCGGCGAAATCGCTCGACCGCTTTCGCGTTCGCGGTGTATTTCATTGAGATCATTTTGAGCGCGACGATGCGGCCCATCATCAAATGTTCGGCCTGATACACGACCCCCATGCCGCCAACGCCGAGGAGGTTCATCACGCGATATCGCGGGTGATCGACCAACTCCGGCGGAATTTCCAGCGCGGGTTTCGGTTCGGTAACAGCAGCAAAAGTCATAGTCG
>JANXNT010000637.1 GCA_025353985.1 Limnoglobus sp. | reverse complement strand
CCACCTCCGCCGTCACGCCCACCGTGGCCAAGTGGCGAATCGATTCCACGGGAAGTGGCTCCGCAACGCCTACGGCTTGCAGCCGCCCGGTCAAGGCTTCTTCTGTCAGGCCCGCCAGATATATCTCGCCTTCCCGCGCCAGCGACATCGTTCGCGTCGCGTTCGCCAACGCCAGTTCGTACGTCGCTTTCGGTACGCAAATGCTCGTCGGCAAGCGTGGAATTTGCAATGCCAGGCGTTCCAGATCGGCCATCGACTTCACGAACTCATCGTGCTCTGTCGCAATCACCAAGAGTGCCGGCCACGATACTTCGGGTACCAACCCGCATAAGCCCACGAGCGATGGCACACCTGCAACGTCGAACCGTTGCCCACGGATTTTCGCGTGCAGCAAGTGGTACGCAACTGCCGCAACTGGGTCGGCGTTCGCGTTCGGCAGATCGCGCCAGACATGATCGAGGTCGTAAATCGTCATCGCTTCGAGGGCGGGTGGCGACCCGGTTTTGCGTTCCAGCCAACCTGTAGCCAGTGACGTGAGATCGAGCGAATCGAAGCCTTCGCGCACGGCCAACTCGAAACTCGAACCGACCGCGATTCGCCGCTTGTGCTGCGCATTCCAGGTACGCCATTCGCGCAGTCCGAGCGTTTCCGGGCCGACGAATACCGTGATCGTCGGCAGCCCTTGCGCCCGGCGACTCTGCTGCCAGCCGAGCAATGCGCTCGCGGAAAGTGTCATTTTCCCGCTAACCGTGCGGCCACGCGCACCGCCGAGATCAGGCTCGATTCGTCGGCAAGGTTTTTGCCGACGATGTCGTAGGCGGTGCCGTGCGCCACACTCGTCCGCACGATCGGCAGACCCGCCGTCACGTTTACGGCCCGTCGCCCACCGAGGAGTTTCATCGCGATGTGCCCTTGATCGTGATACATCGCGACGATGCCGTTAAATTTCACGCGGTTGTGCGGCAAAAATATCGCATCGGACGGGATCGGGCCGCTGGCGTCGATCCCTTCCCGTTTCGCGAGCGTCACCGCCGGCGCGATGATCTCCGATTCCTCGTTGCCAAACAATCCGCCATCGCTGGCGTGCGGGTTCAGCGCGGCCACGCCGACCCGCGCCGGCGTGCCCGTCAGCTTCGGGACGATCGCGTTCAGCAAGCGGATTTTATCGAGCACGGAATCGACACTAATATGCTCGAACGTGCTCCGCAGGCTTCGGTGCAAGGTCACATGCGCCACCGCGAGCGGCAAGTCGTCGTCGTAAAGCAGCATCGCGTGCGAAGCGGCCCCCGTGCGGTCGGCGAGGATTTCCGTGTGGCCAGGGAACGCAATCCCCGCCGCATGAAGCCCCTCTTTGTGCAGCGGGCAAGTAACGATGCCATCGGCGCGCCCCGCAAGACATTCGTCGATTGCATACACGAGCCAATCGTAGGCCGCCCGCCCCGCCGCAGCATGAACCGTACCGGGCGTCACACCCGAGAGATCGGCCGTCGACGGATTGACGCACGGAATATCACGCGGCAAAAATCGCGAGTCGCCAACGACAACGCGCACACAATACTCCGCCAACCGCGGCCACGCCTTCGCCACCACCTCCGGGCCAATCCCCGCCACATCGCCAAGCGTAATCAAGAGTTTCGGTAACGCCATCGCTTCCTCGATTCGGAATGAAAACAACAACAACTCGTAGTAGGCACACTCCGTGTGCCGTTGAGACAGTTTGCGACTGATAACGATGTAATTCTGCGGCCAGCATCCGAACGGCACATGGAATGTGCCTACTACATTCCATTTCTCCCATCATGACGCATCAGCTTCGGCAATGCAAACGAATGCGGATCGCGGTTCCATATGTTGCGAAACGGCCATTTCGCGAGATATGGCTATCGTAGCCAGAGCCATATCTCGCGATCGCAACATATGGCCGCCCACGGGAGCGCCTTATCATGCGAAGTGGCCGTTTCGTAAAACAAGTCGAAGACTACCGCGCCTTCCTGCCCGCACCCCTTCCGCCGACGAATCCGGAAATCCAGTTCGACCGGGAATTGATCGGCTGGCTCGACCGGGCCGGCCAGAATATCGCCCGGCTCGACGGTGTGGCATCGGTGTTGCCCGATCCAAACTTGTTCGTTGCGATGTACGTCCGGCAAGAAGCCGTGCTCAGTTCGCAAATTGAAGGCACGCAAAGCACGCTGGAAGACGTGCTTCAGTTCGAGATCGATGCCAACGGCGAGGATCGCCCGAAGGATGTCGAAGAAGTCGTGAATTACGTTCGCGCGATGAACTATGGCCTGCAACGGATGAAAGAACTGCCGTTGAGCAAACGGTTGATACGGGAAATTCACGCGGAGTTACTGTCTGGCGAACGAGGCAGCAACAAAGACCCCGGCGAGTTCCGACGCACGCAGAACTGGATCGGGCCGGCCGGTTGCAACTTGTCCACGGCGACTTTCGTGCCACCGCCACTACCCGAAATGAACGCATCGCTCGACAACCTCGAACAGTTTCTTCACAACGAAACCGAACTCTCGCTGATACTCTGCGGGCTGGTTCACGCGCAGTTCGAAACGATCCACCCATTCCTCAATGGCAACGGCCGTGTGGGCCGATTGCTGATTGCATTCTTGCTCTGCCAACGCCGCGTACTCGAACGTCCACTGTTATATTTAAGCCATTTTCTGAAGGCGAACCGCACGGAATACTACGACCGCTTGATGGCGATCCGCATGTCGGGCGATTGGGAAGGCTGGCTGAAATTCTTCCTTCGGGGTATCGCCGAAGTCAGCCTCGAAGCGACCGAAACCGCACGAAAAATCATGGCGTTACGCGAACGGGATCGAAACGAATTGCAAAAGCACGTAACGAACCCTTCTGCTTTCACTTTACTCGACAATCTGTTTGCCCAACCGATCTGCACGGCGAAAATGGTTGCGAAATGGCTCGGATGTTCGTACTCGTTGGCGAACAAATTAATTTCGCAGTTCCAGACTGCGAAACTGCTGCGAGAAATGACCGGCGGCAATCGCAACCGGCGATACTCATACGACCCTTATTTGTCGCTGTTTCACTCGGAAGAGAACCTTACCATTTGACGGCGAACTTCGCCACGCCGCGTAGGGTTTGCGAACCTACGCGGCGTGGCGAATCATTATCCGGGGCCGCCGACGAAGACACCGCCGTTGAAGTTATCGAACGGATCGTTGGATTGGATCGGGTCGAACGTTTTGCCGTCGAAGACCTTGTTCGGTTGAGGCTTCCCGGCACCGGATGAGACGATCAGATCGGATCGGCCATCGGCATTCACGTCTCCGCTCGCCACGCGGATGCCATCTCGCGTTTGGTCGTCGTAGACGAAGAACGTCTTGAGAACTTTATCGTCTTTCCCATCGAACACATTGACCTGCGGGCCGCCGCCCACTCCGGTACCGGTGATGACATCGGCTAACCCATCGCCGTTGAAGTCGCCTGCGGCAACCGTGATGCCACCCGTAAACGATGGTGCGTAGGCAAAGAAGCTTTGAAGAACGCTACCATTCGATCCGCTGAAGACTTGAACGTGTGGGCCACCACCCGCACCGGCCCCCGTAATCACATCGGTAAAGCCATCGCCATTGACATCGCCCGAAGCCACATTGACACCGCCACGGAACGAGGGATCGTAGGCGAAGAAACTCATGAGATCGGTGCCCGTCGACACGTTGTAAACGCGGACGTGTGGCCCGCCGCCCACACCGGCCCCCGTAATCACATCCGCTTTACCATCGCCGTTGACATCGCCGACTGCCACGGAAACATCGCCTTGAAAAGCCGGATCGTAGGCGTTGTAACTCGCAATCATCTTCAGCGTCGTGCCGTCGAACACTTCGACGAGTGCATGACCGCCAACACCCGCGGCCGTGACGACATCGGGGATCCCATCGCCGTTGACATCGCCCGTTGCGACACGCACTCCGCCCGTGAACGACGGGTCGTAGGCGAAGAAACTGGACCGTACGCTCCCATCGGCGTTGTAAACGTTGACGCGGGGACCGCCACCCACGTCGGCACCTGCAACCGTGATTTGCGTTTTGGGCGAGCTGTTGACTCGCACTCGAACCGGAGCCACATTTGAAACGGCACCGGGGAAATCGGTGACCGTGTATGTGAACAGATCGGTGCCGATATATTTCCCGCTTGGCGTGTAATTTACGAGTCCCGTAACAGGATCGACGGTAACGGAACCATGAGCGGGGGGGCTAACGATCTGGATCGAGGATTTATCGAGTTCCTCATTTCCATCGGGGTCAGTATCGTTTTGCAAAACAGCGATCGCGACCGGCTCGCTGCCGTTCACGTATGCCGAATCTTCATTCGCGGTGGGACGGTTGACGACGACTGTTACCGTGCCCGGTGCAGATTCGGCACCGGCTTCGTCTTTGACCGTGTATTGGAAGGTATCCGTGCCCTGAAACGCACCGATTGCGGTATAGGTGATTTTGCCCGTTGCGGCATCGATACTCGTGCGACCATGCATCGGAATCGAGAGGATTTTCACCGAGGTCTTATCGATTTTTTCA
>JANXNT010000580.1 GCA_025353985.1 Limnoglobus sp. | reverse complement strand
CTTCGCTTTGCATAATGCGAACGTACGCCCTGCCTTCCGGAGTCTGTCACGTGATTCGGATCCTCTCTGCCACTTTGTTGGCGCTATTCTGCGTGCCTGCGTTTGCCCAAGCCCCGAAACCGGTGGAGCGCGTGCTGCCCGGAATCCAAAAGGGTGGCTTCATTCAGCTGCCGAACCAGTGGAAACTGAACCCCGTCGGGCAGCAAGTCGAAGTCGGCGATTTGCCGGTACACATCGAGTTGCACCCGAACGGCCTGTTCGCGGCGGTGTTGCACAATGGCATGAAGGAACACGAAGTCGTGATCCTCGACCTCAGCCCGGCGAGCCGCAAAATCGCGTCGCGAGTGACGATGCCGCAGTCGTTTACGGGCCTCGCGTTCGCGCCGGATGGCAAGCAACTGTATGCCAGTGGCGGCGAGTTCGATCGCGTTCACGTCTGGGATTTCGACAAAGGGCTGCTGCACAATCACCGCACAATCGGCATCGACGTTGGCAATCAACGGATGGTTGCGGGCGGGCTGACAATCGATAAAGCGGGGAAAGATTTGTTCGTGACCGCCGTGTGGGCCGACGCGCTGATTCGCATCCCGCTGGAGAACCCCGAGAACAAAACGTCGATCCGCCTGACCACCACGAACACGAAGCCCGAGAAGCCGCAAGGCGACCCGCCCAGCCCGCCCGATGGTCGCCGCGAAATCGATTCGACCGTCGCCGACGAGATGGGCAAAGCGCCCGTGAAAGAGAACTCGTTCCCGTACACCGTGCTCGTCGAACCCGATGGCAAACGTGCGTTCGTCAGCCTGTGGGCGAATGCGAAAGTCGCGGTCGTCGACCTCGATACGAACAAGGTGATCGCCGGTTGGGCAACGGCCGCGCACCCGACCGAGATAATCCTTTCGCCGAACGGTAAGACGCTCTATGTTGCGTGTGCGAACTCGACGAAAGTGAGCGTGTTCGATGTGGCGACCGGCGATGCCATCGAGACGATCCACTGCGGGCTGTACCCGCAATCGCCATCGGGAAATACGCCGAACAGCCTGTGCCTGACGCCCGATGGCGAACTGCTGTTCGTAGCCAATGCGGACGCGAACAACCTTGCGGTGTTCAACGTGGCGACGCCAAAAGAGAGCAAGCCGCTCGGCTTCATCCCGACCGGGTGGTACCCAACGTCGGTGCGTTTTAACCCGAAAGACAAGCAGATTTACGTCTCGAACGGCAAAGGTTTATCGTCGAAGCCGAACAACTACGGCTCGAACCCCGTCGACCCGAAGCGCACGCTCGAATACATCGGCTCGTTGTTTAAGGGCACCGTGTCGGTGTTGCCGGTGCCAACGCCCGCACTGATGGCGAAGTACACGAAGACTGCGTACGAATGCAGCCCGCTGCAAAAAGACAACGCCCCGAACGCGGTCGATGTCGCCGCCGACAACCCGATCCCACGCAAGCTCGGCGACGCATCGCCGATCAAGCACGTCATCTACATCATCAAGGAAAATCGTACCTACGATCAAGTCTTCGGCGACCTCCCGCAAGGCAACGGCGAACGCAACCTCTGCTTGTTCCCCGAAGCGATTACGCCGAACCACCACAAACTCGCGAAAGAGTTCGTGCTGCTCGACAACACCTACGTCGAAGGCGAAGTTTCCGCCGACGGGCACGAATGGTCGATGGGCGCATACGCGACCGACTTCGTCGAAAAGATGTGGCCATTGAGCTATCGCGGCAGTCCGAAAGGCACGTTCGGCTACCCCGCTGAAGGTGCGATGGATGGCATCGCACGGCCCGCAGGCGGTTACATTTGGGACCGTGCCAAAGAAGCCGGCGTCAGCTACCGCAGCTACGGCGAATGGATCGAAAACGGCAAGAAGAAACCCGATGGCACGTACGACAGTGGCCGCGCGACCGTCAAGGCACTCGAAGGGCACTTCGACCCGTTCTTCCGCGGCTACGACCTCGATTACCTCGACGTGAAACGGGCCGAACGCTTCCTCAGCCAAGTCCGCCGCTACGAAGTCGATGGCACGATGCCGCAACTTTCGATCTTGCGTTTGCCGAAC
>JANXNT010000531.1 GCA_025353985.1 Limnoglobus sp. | reverse complement strand
GGCGTCGCGGTTCGATCCGCTTCGCGAAAGACGGTCTGCAACTGTTCCGCGATGAGCCATCGAAAGCCAGTGCGTTCCCGGCACGGCTAGATCGCGTTCTGGAAGCCACGGAAACGATTGCGGTCGAGTCGCCGAAGAACGAGACGGAAGCACTTTGGCGAGATTTCATCGGTTGCGTGCAAACCCGGAACGCGAACCCGATCTGCCCGCACGATGTCGGTGCCGCCGCCGCGATTGTCGCTTCGATGGGCTGGGAAAGCAGTCGCCTCGGACTGGCGCTCACGTGGGATGCCGTTCGCCGAGAAGTTCGCCCGGCACCTTCCGGAATGCTGCGTTTCCCCCGGACGGGCGCGTAATGCGCGTGCTGCTCGCCCCGATGGGTAGCCACGGCGACGTTCACCCGATGATCGGCATCGGACGGGCGATGCAAGCACGCGGGCACGACATCACGTTGCTCGCGGCCGCCCCATTTCAACCACTTGCAGTTGCCAATCGATTCGATTTCGCCGAAATCGGCACCCACGACGATTATCAGCAAGCGATCGACGACCCCGGCCTATGGGATCCAGATCGTTCGTTGCAAACCGTGTTCAACGCCGAGCGAATGCGCCGGGGTTTGCCGTTGCTATTAAGCCAAGTACAACAGCGTTACGTCCCTGGCGACACGGTGCTGCTTGCGGGTTCGCTTGCGCTGAATGCCCGTGTCGCGCACGACAAACTCGGCATCCCGCTCGCCACGGTTCACCTCCAGCCGATCGCGATGTACAGCGTCGTCGATCCGCCGTTGTACCCGACGCTGCGGATTCGCCCGTGGTGGCCGCACTGGTTCCGCCGCACGATGTACTGGTACGCTGACCGCTACATGCTCGACCCGCTGCTCGAACCAGTGAATGCGTACCGCCTCGAGATCGGTTTGCCACGAATCAAGCGACTCTGGGGCGAATGGCGACATTCGCCCCAACTCGTACTCGGCCTGTTCCCGGAGTGGTTCGCGAACGCCCCCGATTGGCCCGCCGCGTTCCGGCAAACGGGCTTCATTCCCTACGATCAAAGCGAAAATGCGGAACTGCCAGCCCCGGTACAAGCGTTCCTCGATGCGGGCGATCCGCCGATCGTGTTCAGCTTCGGTTCGGCGATGCGTCACGGACGGCCGTACTTTGCAGCCAGTGCGGAGGCGTGCCGGATTCTGGGCAAACGCGGGCTGATTCTGGCGAAGGGCGGCGAACAGATTCCCACGAACCTAGCACCCGGCGTGGCCGCTTTCGATTACGCGCCGTTCAGCCAAGTCTTTCCGCGATCGTTGGCGGTGGTGCATCATGGCGGCATCGGCACAACGGCCCAGGCCCTTACCGCAGGTATTCCGCAACTCATCATGCCACTCGCGTTCGATCAACCCGATAACGCTCAGCGTCTGGAGCGTCTCGGCTTCGCCAAATCGCTGTCGCCGAAAGCATTCACACCCGAAGCCGTCGCGAGAATGCTCGCCGACATCACGACGAGCGTTAGCGTAAAACGTGCCTGCGAAGTCATCCGCGAAAAGATGCACATCGACCCCATTCCCGAAACGTGCCGACTGATCGAGGCGTTGAAATCGATGTGAGTGGGAAACAACGACACCTCTGCGCGGGATCGTCGAGGAATTCGACGAGCGATTTTTTGCTGCAAAGCCTAGCGATAAAGCAAATTTCTCGTTTACGGCTTTGCCTCGGGTGGTCGCCGCATTGGTGGGCGGCTTGCGGGCGGGCGGGTGGCTGCCGGTCGCGGTGCTACCGGGCGTGGTGCGGCAGATCGGCTAGATACCGGGCGCGGGGCTACCGGGCGCGGGGCAGCGGGGCGTGCTGCCACGGGG
>JANXNT010000514.1 GCA_025353985.1 Limnoglobus sp. | reverse complement strand
TGCGTCGCGTCTCGAAGACTTGCCACGACTCCCTCGCTAGCGCGCTAGCGCGTCGGGCTAACAATCCGGATCTTCGAAACACGACGGTTCATGCGCCGGGGATGCAGGTTTTGCGTCGTGTCTCGAAGACTCGCCACGACTCCCTCGCTAGCGCGTCGGGCTAACAATTCCGATCTAACAATTCCGATACGCTATCCGAAAATATCGAGTAACGGCGTGCCGGTGCTGAGGGGTTTGGTTAGCCCCTGCTTGGTCACGCGGGGTTCGTAGGGTACGCCGAGCGCGTGGTAGATCGTGGCGCTGAGGTCTTGCGGGCGGACCGGTTTGTCCTTCACGTATGCGCCGATCTTGTCCGATTCGCCGTAGACCATGCCGCCTTTGACGCCGCCACCGGCGAGGATTGCGGGGTAGCAATGCGGCCAGTGTTGGCGGCCGGGGTTCTCGCCGGGAATGATCTTCGGCGTGCGCCCGAACTCGCCTGCCACCACGACTAATGTGCTTTCCAGCAAGCCGCGATCTTTGAGATCCGTCAGCAATGCGGAGAGCGCTTCGTCGAGCCGTGGCAGGCAGAAGCCCATGCCGTAGGAGCCGGTGCCGAAGGCGTTGCCCATGCCCATATTGCTGCCGTGCATGTCCCAACTCGAACTGGGTGGGCCACCGAGTTTGTCGCCCGGAGCAGTCCCCGTCCAGCCGTTGACGGTGACGAAGCCGACGCCCGATTCAACGAGTCGCCGTGCGAGGAGCAAGTTCTGGCCGAGCGGGTGGCGTCCGTACCGGTCGCGAAGTCGTGGGTCTTCGCGCTCGACTTCGAACGCCTTGCGCGGCCCATCGGAGTTCGATAATTCGAAGCCGCGGCGTTGCAGTTCCTGCCAGTCGCGCTGTCCGTCGCTCAGTGTCGGGCAGAGATTGCCGAGCAGATTTTGGCGGCCGTGCATTCGAATTGGCGTCTCGCTGGCAAGGAATGCCTCGGGCGCTTTGAAGCCGGGCAGCGAGGGATTGTCCGCGGCGGTGCCAACGAACAACGGCGCGAACGGGGCACCGAGCGAACCGCCCGTGCCGATGTTCGGGGCGCAAAATACGGGGTCGCCGATGCACTTGATGAGCCAGACGTACGAGGCCGCGTTGCGCTCGCTGGGCCGCAACTTTGAGAGCACCGACCCCATGTACGGCGCGTCTGCGGGGGCATCCGATTGGCCGCTGAGGCTGTTGTGCATCGCGTCGAAGTGGTTGCTGATGTTGCCCGGGTGCGTCATCGAGCGGATGAGGCAGAAATCGCTGGTGAGCTTGGATAATTTCGGGTGCAACTCGCTGATTTGCATACCGGGCACCGCCGACGCGATCGGCTTGTACGGCCCGCGAATCTCGAGCGGCGCTTCGGGTTTCAAGTCCCACGTATCGAGGTGACTCGGCCCGCCGCAGAGCAAAATGAAGATGCACGATTTGCCGTTCGGCTTACCCGAACCGCTGAGCGGAACGCTCGCCGTGACAGTACCCGGCAACCCCATGCTGAGCGCACCGACGCCACCGAGTTGCAGCATCTGACGACGCGAAAAGGTCTTGCTCATAAGTCCATCCGAAAACGTGAGAAAGCAGGCAGGTGATGAGAGCGTAACAGGTCGTCGAAGCGATTGCAAATACTTCGCGGTGAATTCCGCCTCTGCGTAAAACCGCGCGTTTCGTCGAAAAGTTCGCGGGATACGCGAATAGTTCTGCCTTTGAACAGAACGATGCCAAAAACTCGCATCGCACCACGATAACGATGCGCGTCGCAGCGGAATGGGAATTACAATTTATGCGGTTACCCAACCCGTACCGATGTTAGTTTACCTCTCATGAATGTTCCGGATCGTGAAGCCGACCGCTTGGCCGCTCTGCGAGCGTACCAGATTCTGGATACGCTACCGGAGGCTTGCTACGACGATATTACGCGCATCGCTGCACACATTTGTGGAACGGCGATCGCCGTCGTCAGCCTCGTCGACGAAAATCGGCAGTGGTTCAAATCGACGTTCGGTATCGAGGCGACCGAAACGCCCCGCGATGTCGCATTCTGCACGTACTGCATTCCGCAAAATGAACTTTTGATCGTGCCGAATGCGCTGGAAGATGCGCGTTTCGCCACAAATCCACTCGTAACCGGCGACCCGCACATTCGCTTCTACGCGGGTGCCCCGCTCACCGTGCCGGGCGGCCAGAACCTCGGCACGCTCTGCGTGATCGATAAACAACCGCGACAACTAACAGAAACTCAGGCCGAAATTTTGCGGGCGCTCTCGCGACAAGTCGTGCAATTGATGGTCGCACACCGGCAAGTCCGGACACTCGAACAGCTGGAAGCCGCACTCCGCGCCAGCGAAGATCGTTTCCGTTTGTTCATGAACCACAGTCCCGCACTCGCGTTTATCAAGGATGAAGACGGCCGTTACGTCTACATCAGCGAGCCATGTACGAAGAAATTCGACTTGCCGATGGATCGCTGGATCGGCAAAACCGACATCGAACTCTGTGGGCCAGAGATCGGAAGCAAACTACGCGAAACCAATCTGCATTTACTCGCCGGTGATAAATCGGGCACAAACCTGCAAACCGTGCCCACGCCCGATGGCCGGTCCGAATACTGGCGCGACTACAAGTTCACGTTTCGCGATGTCGACGGCCAGAAGCTCATCGGCGGTTTTGCGGTCGATGTCACCGACGAACAACGGGCGCTTGCGGCGGTGCAACTCAGCGAGGCACGCTATCAAAAAGTCGCAGCCCGGCTCGGCGAAACGGTCGGCGACCTCGAAACCGCCAACGTGAAACTGAAAGCGATTTCCGTAACCGATGGCCTAACGGGTGTGAAGAATCGTCGCGCCTTTCAGGAACGGCTCAACGAGGAATACGACCGCGCGACTCGCTATCAACGTCCGCTCTCGTTGCTCATGATCGACGTCGATCACTTCAAAAGTTACAACGATACCTTCGGCCACCCGGCCGGCGATGTCGCGCTTCAGATGGTCGCCCGGACGCTCGAAGAGTGTATACGGACGGTCGATTTCGTGGCGCGATATGGCGGCGAAGAGTTCGCGATCTTGCTGCCGGACACCGATTACGCGGACGCACTTACAGTGGCCGAGCGCTGTCGAAGTGGGATCGCCGCCGCCAACTGGCCGCATCGCTCCGTCACCGCGAGTATCGGCGCGTCGACGATTACCGAAACGATGGGCGATGGATTCGACCTCGTTCGCGAAGCCGATCAGGCGCTGTACACCTCGAAAGCGATCGGCCGCAACCGCGTCAGCCACGGCAGCGGCACAATCTCCGTCGCGTCGATGACGCGTACCGCACGGGTCAGTGCGAGCCATTAGCTTCCCAACTCGGACTGACTTCAATTCTGAGCGGCAAAAACGGGCAAAGTTCAACCCTTTTGAATGCCGATACGTCATAGTTAGTATGCATGGCCCTCCCGATACCCGACTGAGGATGAATCTGTGTCCGACATGATGTCGAATCCGCCCGCTGCGAACCCCGTCGCCACGCCGATGAACCCGAATAGCTACGACGAGGTGCCTTACGAAAGTCACCCGTTTTCCCAGACACACCCGAGCCGATTGTTCGTAATTGGCAGCTTATTCGGCTTGCGGCCCGTACCCGTGTCGCGCTGTCGGGTACTCGAACTCGGTTGCGCCGGTGGCGGCAACTTGATCCCGATGGCCGACATGCTCCCCGATAGCACGTTCGTCGGCATCGACCTGTCCAAACGCCAAATCGACGATGGCAACAAAGACGTCGAGGCGCTCGGCCTGAAGAACCTGACACTAAAACATGGCAGTATCACCGACGTTGATGAGTCGTGGGGCCAGTTCGATTACATCATCTGCCACGGCGTGTTTTCGTGGGTGCCGAGCGCCGTTCAGGACAAGATTCTCCAGATCTTCGACAAAAACATGTCGATGAACGGCATCGCCTACGTCAGCTACAACACGTACCCTGGCTGGCACATGCGCGGTATGATCCGCGACATGATGCGCTATCACTCGGGCCGATTCAACACGCCGCAACTCCGCACCCAACAAGCGCGTGCGTTGCTCGATTTCCTCGCGCAATCGGTGCGTTCTGATAACAACAATGCCTACTCGGTGATGTTGAAGCAAGAACTCGAAACGCTGCGGCACCAGGCCGATCACTACCTGTATCACGAGCACCTCGAAGAAAATAACGAGCCACTGTACTTCCACCAGTTGATGTCGCGTGCCCAGACGCACAACCTGAAGTACCTCGGCGAATCCCGCGTCGGCACGATGGTCACGGGCAACTTCGGCCCCGAGATCGAGAAAACGCTGCGGATTCTGGCCACCGATCAGATCCAGGCCGAGCAGTACATGGACTTCCTGCGTAACCGCATGTTCCGCGAATCGTTGCTCGTCCATAGCAAACTGAACCCAAACTGGTCGGTTCAACCCGAAGTGCTGCGAGTTATGCACGTGGCCAGCAGCG
>JANXNT010000446.1 GCA_025353985.1 Limnoglobus sp. | reverse complement strand
TCAATCCGGGCGGCATTATCTTCCTGAGTTTCGAGGCGCAAAAGCCGTACATCGTCGACCGCATGGCACGCACGTTGGCCGGTGTCTTCGACCGCGAACCGATGCAGTTCTGCGTGAAGAATAACCCCTACGGTTGGGGTGGCGTGATGTTCGTGGCGGGCGATCAAGACGCGGCCAAGGCGCAAATCGCGGCCGATCCTCGCTTCGCCACCATCATGCAAAAGTGGCAAGCCGACATGCCGCCACGCTCGACGAACGCCACGTCGTTGGCCACCGACGACTGGCCGTACATCTACCTCGAACACCGCCAGATTCCGCCGCTATACTTCCTGTTGGCGCTCGCGCTCGGCATCCTCTTCTGGCTCGGCTTGCGCGAAATGAAAGCCCCGCAGATCATCCGAGGCTGGGAAGGTTCGCAGACGCACTTCTTCCTACTCGGGGCGGCGTTTATGCTTCTGGAGGTGCAAAATATAAGCAAGGCAGCGGTCGTTCTCGGTAACACCTGGATCGTGAACGCGGTGATTATCTCCGGCATCCTCATCATGATCTTGCTGGCCAATGCGATCGCGGGGCGAATCCAAAAGCTGCCCGCCGGGTTGGTGTATGCCGCACTCATGGGCAGTTGCATCGGCCTCTATTTCCTGGACCTGTCGCAGTTCGGCTTCCTGCCCTACTGGCAGAAGGCCGCCGTCGTCGGCTTGCTCACCAGCTTGCCGATGCTCTTTAGTGGCATCGTCTTCATCCGCTCGTTCGCCATCGCCGAGCGAAAAGACGCTGCCCTCGGTGCCAACCTGTTCGGTTCGCTGGCAGGCGGTTTGCTGCAAACCGTCACCTTCGTCACCGGCATCAAGGCACTGCTACTGATCGTCGCCGTGTTATACCTACTCGCGGTGATCGCGAAGCCCCGAGCCAAAAAGGCAACGGCGTGAGTTCGTGTTTAGCCGCGCCGCGTAGTCTTCGAAGCGAAGCGCGGGGCGGAAACTCTCGTAACCAATGTGCCTATCCGACATCACCGAGCCGATCCCCGCAAGGGGTCGGGTGATAGTCTCTCGCCCGTTCCATCACCCGCACGCTTGCGAATTCATTACTGGGCAGTTGCGCATCACCCGACCTCTTGCGGGGAATCGGCTCAGTAGCGACCGACGGAAATCGCAACTTTACGGCCGCGACATGCCGACGAAACTGCCGTCGTTCTCTCGAGACATCGCCCATAAAAAGGCACCGACTTCGGGGCTTTCGAAGAAGAAGCCCACGGAGTTGATCTTCACTCGCGGGCCACGGGCGGGGTTCCAGGTGGACGTCAGCGTTTGGCGGACGTGGCGCGAAAGGATATCGGTACGCTGGGCATCGGTGATGGTTTTGTCCTGATCGGGAGCGAGGCCCGCGCCGCTCGTCGGCAAGCCATCGGAGAAGAGATAGACGGTGTCTAGACCCTTGTTTTTCAGGCGAAAAGCGAGGTCGAGCGCATCGTACATGTTCGTATCGCCGACGGGTTCGATGGCGGAGAGTTTCTCGCTGACTAGCTTCTGCGATACGTCGCCGAGGTACGGCTGCCATTCGCCGCTGCCGAAGACGTAACTCGCTTTGCGGGAAAATACGACGACCTGAAATTGCTCCAGTTCGGGCAGGCTCCGCATCACGCGGGTGACGGTTTCGACGACGATTGGCCACTTCGTAGGGGCGGGGGTTTTGTCGTCGAGCAACTTCATGCTACCGGAAGTATCGACGGCAAAGACGACGCGCTTACCGGTCATGGCGATGCCCGCGAACTTCGCATCGGATTCGATGCGGAGCTTGTCGAATTTGTCTGCGAGTTTCTTCTTGTCGCCCTGCAAATCGACGATGTTCACGTTCGCATTATCGAGCTTCGTTTGCAAATCCTTGGCCGTCGCGCGGGCCGCACTGAGTTCGTCGCCAGTCTTGCGCATCGCGGCCAAGTTCGACTTCGCATCGTCGGCGGCCTTCTGCACCGTTTTGATCTTTGCGTCCGCATCGGTCAGTTGATCCTCGACCTTCTTCGCGCGAATCGCAACGAGGTCGGCTTCGGTTTCTTTCTCGCGAATCAGCTTGCGAAGGTCTTCCGCCGATTGCGCGGATGCCACGAGCTTCGCGGTTAAGTCCGTGGCCTCTTTTTGCTTCTTCGCAAGCTGTTCCTTGAGCAGAACCGCTTGTGTTGAAGATGTCGCTAACTTCGTTTCGAGCGTAGAAATATCGGTCTTGGCGACCGCGAGTTTCTCGTTCGCTTCATCGCGCTCGGACACCGTAGCCACCAACTTCGCCCGCAACGATTCGATGTCCGCATTCAGCTTCCGCTTCATTGTCGTCAAGTCGTCGCGCACTGCGGAAAGCACCGATTGCGTCGCGCGCAAATCTTGCAACGAACTCGCCGCTTGCTTCTTTTCATCGGTGGCCGCCCGGCTACTTAGCAGCCACAACAGCGTCACACAACCGAGCGCGCAACAGAAAACATCGAGCATCCACATGCTCACGAGGGTCGGCTGTTTGTGTCGATTACGGAGGGCCATGTCGCACCTGAATAAACGTCCGGAATTGTTAGCCCGACGCGCTAGCGAGGGAATCGTGGCGAGTCTGCGAGACACGACGCAAAACGTTCATTCCCGGCACATGAACGTCCTCCCTCGCTGGCGCGTCGGGCTAACAGGATCGGATTGTTAGCTAGCGAGGGACGCGGCTACTTCGCGGAGGGAACGCTGCGCTTCGTGGTTTTGGCAATCGTTTCGGTGGGCAAATCGATCGGGATCGCCCGGTCGAGGTGCGTTCGTGGGAGTGTGGCGGCTAGCCAACGGGCGTGTAGTGCGGCGGCGGCTTCGGTGGCGGCATCGATTGGCAACATGGCGACTTCGGTTTGTTCGGCGGAGTTTTGGTAAAGCATCGCTGCCAGCCCCGGCAACTTCGCGGCTGCATCGGTCAACCAGACGGCGCGCGGTGGCAACGGCAGGTTTGCGGTGCCGATGACTTCGCGAATATTGTCCCATGCGAGGGTCGCGAGTGATGCACAATAGCCATCGAACTCGGCGGGTTGCTGCACGATGTCTTGGTACCATTTTTCGGCGCGCACGGTTAACGTCGCTGGTTGGGCCGCACGCATCGCATCGAGTGCCGCATCGAGTTGTTCGTACATCGATTGCTCGGCATCGGCGGAGTCGCGCGGGTCGCGCCGGCAGAGTCGCACGCAACGGTCGGACAGCGAATCGATCAGGCGATCTTTCCACACTTTCAGCGAGATCCGCGGCCACGCACCCGCCGACAGTATGCGAACTTCGCCACGATCGACGAAAATGGTGGTGGCGGAGAGTGCGTACTCGTCGACATCGATCATCACGACCGCACCCGGACCGGCCTCGGCGGTACGGATCGGCACGACCCAGTCGGGGCGATGCGAGATATCTTTCGATTCGGCTTTCGGATTCAGCACCGAAGCCGCACGGTGTGCCGCAATCGCCAGCGGCATGATCGCGGTGCCACGCAACGGCAGTTTGGCCTTCGTGGCCAGTTCGTTTACGGTTTTCACTTGGGTCGCAGTCAGATACGACGGCAACACCATCGCGAAGCCGTCGGCCTCGGCAACGATTGGGGCACGCATCGCTTCGAAGGTTGCGGCGAGCGCCGTTTCGGGCGACAACGTCAGTCGCGAACCGCGCCATTCGCGGGCCAGGCCGAGGCACGGGAGGAAGTTCGTGCAAACGAGGTGCGGGTGTTTTCGGCAAATCGCGTAGCCATTGCGGCCCAATTCCGGCGTGCGCCGTTCCAGGCCGAGGAACATCATCAGATCGTGGCGACCCGTCTCCCATTCGATCGCGCGCGAATGTCCACCCGTGACCGCAACCGCACGGGCACGCGATGCCGTCAGGTCCAGCCCGAGCAACTTGTTGCGGTCCGCAGGGGCATCAGGTGAAGATTTACGCGTCCAGATCATAAGCTCCCTCATCCAAGCTGTCAGCTTTCAGCGGTCAGCTGTCAGCCAGAACCGATTGGCTGAAAACTGACCGCTGAAAGCTATTCCGACGCCGCTTTCGGATCGTACAGCCGTAATAGCAGATGCTCTTGGCAATACTCCTGGCAATCGATGACGAGCGTTTCCTCGGCGCGTTGCACGGTATGCAGAATGTACATCAGCACGATGCTGAGCACGAGCGCGACGAGCGTACAATCGAAAGCGATTTTCAGTTGGTCGGTCGCTTGACGGGTGAACGCGGCAATGTCGAGTTCTTGCGAACCGGCCATTCCGAAAGCGCCGGCGAGGCCGCGAACGGTGCCGATGAAACCGACTGCGGGGATCGCCCAGGCGAGGTAATTGACGAGGCCACCCATACTGGCGACGAGCCGCCCGTACTCGATGTCTGCCTGATTCCGCACGACTTCGCCGACATCGGTGGCCGACTTGCTGACCGCATATTTACCCAAACCGAGGCGGATCATGTTCGACAAAATGTACGGGCCGCCACGAGTCGTCACTTGATCGACCTTGCGGGCGAGTGGGCGGGCATCTTCGGGGAGGATTCGCGCGCCTTCCTCGGTGGGTAACAATTCGAGCGCGAACGCCGCCTTCTGCCGGTAAACTTCCCGCGAACGCGAAACGAGTACGAGCGAAGCCCAGACGAAACAGAGATAGCAAACCGCTTGTTCGGGGCCGATGAGCAACTTCGTGATGCGTTCGGGCGTCCACTTCGCCAGGAACTCCGCACGCGATTCGCCCGCGCCGCCGAGTTGCCAAAAGGGGATGAGGATCCCGCCCACGATCGCGAGCGCAACGACGAGCCACAACCATTCGCGGGCCGGCCGATGCGAAGTCTGTACGGACATCCTGTACCTTTCTCCACGCGGTGTCTTGCGTTGCGAAGCTCGCTCGGGCATCATATCCCGTCGGCATTCCGACGGCACATTAAATTAGAACACGGATAGGAGCCACGCTGATGATCGCGAGACTTTGGGCGAAAGCGCTAGTTTGCCTAACGCTGGCAATCGGCACAACCATCGGGGCCGCCGAGCCGATTTTGCTGAAAGATTCACCCGCGCCGCCGCCAGGCTTTCCCACGTTCAAAGTGCAAGAAATCGACTCGGGCCTGAAGATCGGTTACGCCGTCATCATCGAAGATATCAACGGCGACAAGAAGCCCGACATCGTCGTCGTCGATCAGCACAAAGTCGTCTGGTACGAAAATCCAACGTGGAAGAAGCGGGTGATCCTCGATGGCAAAACGAAGCCGGACAATGTCTGTATTTGTGCCCTCGACATCGACGGCGATGGCGACCTCGAACTCGTGATCGGCGCGGGCTGGAAGCCATTCGACACGAAGAACCCCGGCACCCTCCAGTGGCTCAAACGCGGCAAAACGCTCGACGACGAATGGACGCTCCACGCGATCCCCTGCGACGAACCGATGGTCCACCGCGTGCGGGTGGCCGACTTCGACGGCGATGGCAAACTCGACATCGTGATGGCCCCACTCATGGGACGCGACGCGAGCAAAGAACAGAACTGGATGGACGGCCGCCCCGTGCGCATTCTCGGTTACAAAGTGCCAAAAGAACCGACGAAGCCCGAGAACTGGAAGCCGCTGGTGATAAACGATCAGCTACACGTCGTTCACAACATCATGGCAAAGGGACCATACGAAGGATATGTTCGCGAGACGAAATGGAACCTCTCTGCCGCGAGTTATGAAGGCGTAACCGATATCAAATGGAAAGAACGCTTTCCCCCGAATCCGAACCCGTACTGCCTCGGCAAACAAAGCGATCCGAAAGGGAGTCGCGGTACCAGCGAACTCACATCGGGATCGGGTGCCATCGCAACGATAGAACCGTGGCACGGCAACCAAGTCGTCACGTATCGTTACGATATTCTCGGCAAGCCATTCACAAGAACGGTCATCGATAATCAACTCCGCTGGGGGCACGCGGTGAAAATGGCAAACCTCGATGGCCAAGGGCAGGACGAAATCATCGTTGGCGTGCGAGACGATCCGAATCCCAAACTCGGCGACAAGTTTACAGAGCGACGCGGCGTTCGCATTTACAAGAACGTTGCAGAGAAGAGCAGTGTCGATCAGAAGTGGGAGCGGTACATCCTCGAAGACGGCGGCGTGGCAGTCGAGGATTTAGCCGTCGGCGACCTCAACGGCGACGGCAAACCCGACATCGTCGCGGTGGGCCGCGCGACCGGCAACTGCCGCATCTACTGGAATCAGGGGAAGTAGCCATCAGCAGTCAGCAAACCCAGAACAGCGACCGTTGAATATTCACTCCGAGGACATTCACGATGAACGCATTGCACGTGGAAGACTTCGTCGTTCTCGGCCGAACCGTTCCCGAAGATTCGAAGAAGTACGGTCAACGAGTCTGCATGGCGGGGTACACCCCCGCTTGCAATCAATTTCTGCGAGTGTACCCGTTGATGGTCCCGGTGGGCGCGAATGCGGGCACGAACAATTTTCGGGCACGACATACCTACTCGCTCGATTTGCAACGGAATCCGAGTGATAGCCGCATGGAATCGTGGCGAGTTATCGACGAGATACGCCCGACTTCCACTCCTTGGGATTCCGCAAAGGAAGTGAAGAAAGCCAACATCGTCGATTGGTTGGACACGAGAAAGGTGACGTCCATCGAGGCGTTGAATGCGTGCCGTCTGTCACTGGGAGTACTCTACGTTCCACACGATAAATGGACTGGTGAGACCGTTCAGAAGGAAGCGGTTGCACCGCCCGAACACCACGGGTCGCTCTTCGACGATTTGAAAGATCAAGCCGTTGCGGAGCCGATGGTCGGCAAGGTCCGGTACGCACCGTACATGCGGTTTCGCGATGCGGTATCGGAACATCGACTTCAAGTGCGCGAATGGGGCGCGTATCAATTACTCGCACAAGAAGCCTACGCGGATCGACCCGACTCGCTTTGGAGTGCCCCTGGTTACCGCACCGGAAAAGACTTGTGGATCGTCGTAGGGAACATGACGAACCACCGCAAGAACTGGATGGTCATCAAGACCTTTGAAGCCGAAGCGATAGGCCCTGGCTTGTTCGACGATGTCATTACCGAAGATGGATGATCGGCAGTTGGGTCAATTCGTGCAAACGACTCGCAAGTCGACCTCGGTGGCAGTCGCACGCATCGCGTTCCATGCACAGGATTGCGGTTGCCGATTCGGCCATCCACGCGGCAACCCGATCGACGTGCTGCGATTGCGATGGGATCGTCTCGCGTTCGTATCGTGCGAAGAGTTCCGCGTAGTCCCGCGTGGCCGATAGATGGCTGCGCTCTTCCGATGCGATTCCGAGTTCCGGGACGTGGACGTACTCGATTTCCAACAAATTACAGTGGCGAGCGAGCGTGCTCTTGTGAAAGCCGAAACGGCGCGAGACGGGATTTCGGCGAACATCGGCTAAACGCCGAATGCCATTTTGTACGAGCAGATCGAGCAAACCATCGAGTTGTCGGCCTTCGTAACCCACGGTGTAAATGCCCGGTGCTGCGATGGGGCGAGTCGCCAACTGTTCGATGTGACTATTCACCGTGTACGTAACGTGAGAACGATAAACTTGCCGTACGAGGTCGTTTTGAGATACATTCCGAAACCGCTCGACGATCCGCCTGACGTCGGATTCCAATTCCGCTGGCAGTGGTGGACGACCGGTTTTAGCGGTCAGTTCCCACGTTTTATCGCTACCCGTGAGCCAGCCAGTTTTCTCAAGCTCGTTTGCGTCTCGTGTCAGGCCGAACGAGAACGGCCCATAGTGGTATGGCACGAACTCGTAAAACGCGGCCCCGCCCTTGCTGACCGATTCCATCTTCAACAGAAACGCCCATTTCATGAGTTCGATCTTGCCGACGGGTCTGCCGGCCCGTTGAAGGAACTCGGCAAGGATACGTTGGCGATTCAGGAACATAATCGGCACTCGCAAATGAGTCGATTATATGCCGCAGAACTGTCACAGGCTTCCGAATCTTTCACTCCTCACTCGCCACCACCACGAATGCCAACTCGGGGACTTTGCGGCGGTTGATGCTGGCGGCGACTTCGGCGCGGATCGGGCCGAGGTGGCGGTGGAGTCGTTCAAGAATCGTGTTTGGGTCGGTCGCGTCTGCCGTGTTGGAAACGGCGACTGCGACGAGTAACCGCGCCGAGTTGGGAGCGGGTACGACCGATACGACGATTACATCTCGCACGACATCATCGCGACACTCGGCCAGAATCCCGTGCAGCGCGTCTTTCACCTGGCCGCACAATTGCAGGGCTTTGCGCCCGTTGGGCCGCGGTTGGTCGTCCCAGGTACGACGATCGTGGAACCGCCTCGGGTCGCCGCCATCATCTGGATCGAGTTCACTCGTCAAACTCTCGCTTAGACTCATCGGGAGATACATCCGTAAGGAAAGAATCTTGCGCAATACGGAGCAATGTCGCGCAGAAAGGTTCACCGCCCGCCCCGGCGGACGATGATGCGCTCGCCGGTGCGATACGATTCGACCGTGAGGCCGGTGGGGTGGCTTTTCACGAAAATGGCACCGTGCGTGAACGTGTCCCAGCCTTCTTTGACGGCACTCTCGGGGCGGTTGCCACGGCTGGCGACGAGGAACTTCGGCGTCGCCCAGGCCGCGAACGCGCTGGTATACGCGGCACGGCTGCCGTGGTGTGGTGACATCAGGATGTCAGTCTGCACCGGTGCCAATTCCAGCACGCGCGCCGCACCGGCTTTCTCCAGGTCGCCGGTGAGCAAAATCGTGTGCCCGGCGTGCGTCACTTTCAACACCAAGCTGCGTTCGTTCTCGGAACCGGCAGGCCCCACCGGCGGCGGGTGCAGCACTTCCAATTGCACGCTACCTGCGACGAAACGATCTCCCGCCACCGCGATTCGTTGCGGAACGCGATAGCGTTTGAGCGCGAGCATCACCTCCGCGACCTCGGCCGTGGGCTTGCTGGCAAACGATGGCGTGAGCGTGACTTGCCCGATGGGGAACCGCCGCAGCAGTTCGACGACGCCGTTAAAATGATCGAGATCGGCGTGCGAAAGGAACAGTTCGTCGATTCGCGCATGACCGCGATGCCACAAGAACGGCGCGACCACGCGACGCACCGCATCGGGGCCGCCCATCGAACCGGCATCGTAAACGAGCACGCGGCCATCGGGGGTTTCGAGCACGGTGCAACCGCCGTGACCGACCGAGAGAAACGTGATTTGCAGTTCGTCTTTCACCGTGGGTGGCACGCCGATGAGGCCGAACAGCGACCAAACCAGAAGCGCAACAACGGCCCGTTTCGCCCACTTCGCATCGAGGAGAACGACACCGATCAGGATCGCGTAAAAGCCGACGGTCCAACCGATCGGCAACGTCGGCACGTAGACGCAGCCACCGGGCACGCCATCGGCGATGCGAACGAGCCAATCGCAGGCGGCCAGACTTTCGCGGGTTACGACCGCAAACGGGAACGTCAGCCCGATGCCGAAGATGCCGACGATGAGCAACAGGAACCCGGCAACTAGCGCGATCGTCGTGAGGAAAACGAGTGGCGGCCCGAGGATCGCACCGATCGGCGCGACGAGATTTTGCCGTTGCATAATGAGCGGCGAGTTTGCCACGGTGAGGACAATCGAAAGCGCAAACGCGATGGCGAGCGATCGCAAAAATGTACGTGTGAACCGCACCCACGGTGGCCGCGATTCGTCGATCAGGCGAGCGAGCGGAGCCGTTTGCGTCGGGGCCAGCCAGCGCGACACACCCCAAATCAGTACGAAAACGGAGATAAACGAGAGTTGGCACCCCGCCGTGAATGCATCGGTCGGGTTCCACGCCACGGTGACGAGCCAGGCGAACGCGAAGGCGTTGGCCGTCAGCACGGGGCGGCGAAGCAGCACGCCCCCGCAGGCGATGCCGACCATCGCGGTCGCACGCATCGTCGATGGCCGTAACCCCGTGACGACCGCGTAACCGACGACGATGAACAACACCGCCCACGCGCCGTGTCGCCGCCGCACGCCGAGAATCCGCAGCGTCCACCAGATGAACCCCGCCAATATTACGAGGTGCTGCCCCGAAATCGCGAGCACGTGAACGACGCCGGTTCGCACGAAGCCGTCCCATTCTTCGCGCTCCATCGCGGTGCCATCTCCGAGTAACAGCGCCCGTGCCAGCCCGGCTTCGTGTGCGGGGAAACGGGCATCGAGAACGCGCGTGAATCGCCCGCGCAACCACGCGAGGCCGAAGCGAATCGACCAGCGGCCACCGCTATCGAGCCGCGTTGCAGGCATCGTCGATTTCACGACGCGCAGTTCCGCACGGATGCGGCGATCCAGCAAACTCGCGGCATGATCCCACTCGCCGGGGTTACTGGGCGTGCTCGGTTTCGAGAACATGCCGACAACTTCGATCTCATCGCCAACGGTGATACCTTCGAGGAAATGCGGATCGGCCTGATTGACGATGCGGTCGATGCTCAGCCGCAAATATCCCGACGCCGGTTGCCAGATGCCACCCTCGTCGCGCCGCTCCGTGACATCGAGAACGGTGATGGCACGTTCGACTTTTCGCGCGGGGCCGAACAGTTCCGTCGGGCTATTTTTGCGAACGACCGGCGACTCGTCGATGATGCCGCGAACGTAAGCAATCACGGGGGCATCGCTGGCAAAGTGGCCAATGTCGTCGTGGGAATACGCGTAGCGTTGCGTATGGTGGTGCGCTGCGGACAGCCCCAAGGCACACACCCACAACCAGAGCGAGAGCGAAGTCTGCTGCCGTCGATACGCGATCATCCAGCCGACCAACCCGACTGCCGCCATAGCGAAACCAAATGCTTGCGGTACGCCCGCATAGCGATCGACGACCAACCCGCACCCCGACGCAATCGCGAGCGGAACTAGCGGCGCACGCGCGAACTCCCGCCACGCCGGTTCGTTTGCACCGACAAGTTCGTTCGCGAGGGTGTCCGTGGTAGCCACCCGTTAGAGGCGGTTTTGTCTCGATGGGTCGATCGTTGCGGAGCGGAGAGTTCGCTTACGCGTGTTCGGCGAGTGCCACGTGTTGCGGTTCGATGTTCTGGCTGCCTCGTGGCATCTTCACGACGAGTACCGAACACGGCGCGTCGCGCATCACTCGCTCGGCCACACTGCCCATGAGTTGGCGTTCTTTGGCGCTACGACCGTGCGTGCCCATCACGATGACATCGATCCCCGCGTCGTCGGCATACCGCACGATTTCTTCGGCGGGGTCGCCTTCCATGAACACATGCGTAACGGGAATTTTGGAATTGGTTGGGCGGACCGATTCGAGTTCCTTGCGCCAGAACTCGCGATCTGCAATCGTCTGCCCTTCGACGCCTGGCGTAAAGACGTACGCGAGAATCAGGTTCGCTCGATAGTTTTCCGCCATGCCGATCGCGTGAAAATAAGCGCGCGTCGAAAAACTGGAAAAGTCGGTCGGGTAAAGAATCTTGCGTACCTGGAACATGATCGCTCTCCGTAGAGATCGTGGCGCAACGGCCGGGCGTACGGTGCTATGATACTCCATCTTGCAGCCGCACAATGTCTATCCCATCCGAAACGCGCGAGCATTCAAGGGATTGTGAACATTTTCACGAAGTTATCACCGCCAGAACGGATCGTTACTCAGTTGTCCGCTCACCGAAGCGGCTCTCGGTCCACGGGTTTCCCTGCATATGGTACTGGCCGTTCTCGGGGCGTTCCCAGTAGCCGGGGCGGTTGTCGGTCATGAACTCGATGCCACGCACCCACTTCGCGCTCTTCCATGCATAAAGCTTCGGGATGACCAACCGCAGCGGGTAACCGTGATCGAGCGGCAAATCTTGGCCATCGTGCTTCATCGCGAACAAAGCATCTTCGGCGAAAAAGTCTTCGATTGGCAAGTTCGTCGAGTAGCCATATTCGCAGTGGACCATCACGAATTTCGCTTCCGGCGCGATGGTGCAATGGTTGCGGAGTTCGCACGTCGCAACGCCTTCCCAGATGTTGTCGAGCTTGCTCCAGCGCGTCACGCAGTGCATATCCGCGAAGACTTTCACCCGCGGCAACGCACAGAACTCCGGCCACGTAAACCGAACGGGCGTTTCCACGAGTGGCTTCGGGAATATCGCGAAATCCCACGTGGTGGGGTCGAATGTCGGTTCGGGGCCTTCGTGCAAAACCGGCCACTTCACAGTACGCGATTGGCCAGGCGGCAACCGATCCGCACGTGCGGTGTCGCTCGAAATCACGATTCCATCGGCTTGCATCGCATTCCTCCGTGGCAGGCATCGTCAGTTTAGTGCGAATCGTCGCTCGCGGTTACAACACCGACGTGCGAACCCTCGCAACGTCTCGCCACTCTCGTAATTTAATAGCGACTGTTTCCGTTGTTTCCTGACAGGACCGTCTCCGATGAAAGCGCGACTCTTCACCCCCGGCCCGACACCCGTGCCCGAGGAAACCCTGCTCGAACTCGCCAAACCGGTGACATACCACCGCACGGCCGAAGCGAAAGCGATCCTCGGCGAAGTCACCGAAGACCTCAAATATGTCTTCCAGACGAAGAATACGGTGCTGACGCTGACGAGTTCGGGTACCGGCGGGATGGATGCCGCCGTGGCGTGTGCGAGCGTGCCCGGCGACAAGGCAATCTTGCTGACGGCAGGCCGTTGGGGCGAGCGCTGGCGCGGCGTGCTGAAGGCTTACGGCGCGAATGTCATCAACGTTGAAGTGCCTTACGGCAAAGCCGTCACGCCGCAGATGCTCGACATTGCGCTACGGGCCAACCCCGATGCGAAGATCGTGCTTTCCACGCTTAGCGAAACTTCGACTGGCGTCGGCCACGACATCGCCGCGTTCGGCGAACTCGTTGCCAAAACCGACGCGCTGCTGTTGGTCGATGCCATCAGCGGCCTCGGCGCGATGGAGTGCCGCACCGACGATTGGAAGATCGACATCTGCGTCACCGGTTCGCAAAAGGCACTGATGCTGCCACCCGGTTTGGCGTTCGTCAGCGTCAGCGAAAAGGCATGGAAAGTCATCGACGCCACGCCGGTCCGCAACTTTTATCTGGATTTGCGCCGCTACAAAAAGAGCATCGCCGAGAGCGACACGCCGTTCACCCCGGCGAATACGCTGATTAAAGCACAACGAGTGAGCCTGAAGAAAATCCGTGCCGAAGGCATCGAGAACTTGTGGGCACGTCACGCCAAGATGGCAACCGCTTGCCGTGCCGCCATTGCCGCGATGGGTCTGGAACTGTTTGCAGAACGCCCGAATAACGGCCTGACGGTGATTACGGTCCCCGCCAACATCGATGGCAGCGCGACACTGAAAATGATGGAAAAGAAGTACGGGTTTAAGTTCGCCGACGGCCAAGACAACATGAAGGGCAAGATCTGGCGGCTCAGCCACATGGGCTACACCGATGCCTTCGATGTTCTCGGTGCGATCTCCGCACTCGAACTCGTGCTGATCGAGAGCGGCTACAAAATGACCCCCGGAGCCGGCGTCGCCGCATTCCAAACGAGCCTGGCAAAAGCGATTTAAAGTGCAGTTATCGCGCTCGCCAGCACGGATTCGGCGCGAATGCGCAGATCGTCGCTGCGAGCAGGGCCGAGGTGTTCCCGAACCCACGCATACCCGGCGGACATCCCCGAACAGCGGCTCATGTTATGGGCATCCGTCGCGAGCACGGCCTCGGGATACTTCCGGAGCATCGCTTCGCCAGCCACCTTCGGCAAAGGGCCGTGATTGCCTATCAGCGAATCGACAGTGACTTGCACCCACGCGCCAGCATCGACCAGCGCCTGAAGCTTTGCGGGGTCTTTCCAGAAATAATCGTATCGTTCGGGGTGTGCCAGGATCGGCGTCATGTTCTGCGCGCGGATCCAACGTACCAACTCGGCCGCGTCCGACGGGAATTGATCGCATGCCCAGTTGAATTCCAAGAGCGTAAAATCCTTCCTGTCGCCCAGATGGCAATACACCCCGGCCTCGAACTCGCGGCGATACTCGATCGTATCCGTCACCTGGATTTCCGAACCGGGCAAGATCGTTACGGGGATGTTGGCTATCTTCAATTGTTCGTTCAACAGCACGACGTGCGGCAATATTGTGTCCCGCAGCAAGTGAACGTACTTATGGCAGTGCGGTGTCGCAAAGATGTGCGTGATGCCATCGGTCGCGCAAAAGCGCGCCATCGCCAGTGCCTCGTTCAACGAGGCCGCCCCATCGTCGATCATCGGCAGAATGTGACAGTGCAGGTCGATCATGAAGAGCCTTTACGCGGTGGCGTCCAGTGAATGAGATCGAGCAAGCCATCAGATTCTAGCGGCCCGCGAACGTTCCAGAGTATCACGCGGAACGGTACCGCATTCAGCGCGAGTGCGGACAATCGATGGTTGCGATCGAGAATAAAATATTGGTCGTCGGGAAGCGCGTACGTCGGGGCCGTGAACTCGACGACGCCTTTTTCTTTACGAAACAAGTCGACGTAGTTTTGGATGTCCGCTTTGCGTTCCTCGTTGAGTAACTGCATCGCCTTCGGCACATCGTGCAAACTCATCGGCGCGGCTTCGGGGTGATCGTACGCGACTTCGTCGCCAATCGTTCCGATGTACCACGGCATAAAGCACCGAGCCAAATCCGTGGGCGAGTCGAGCGTTACTAACTCGATTGGCCACTTTTCTGCGAGGAAACGGTCCCAATTGAACCCCACGCGAATCGCATCGCGGAAGGTTTCGGTAAATATCTGCGGCGTCGGTGAATGGCTCGCCATCGAACGGCCTCTCCAGTGATTAATGTTGTTTCATGCGATGCAAACCCGGAACATCCGGTTTCGCTTTGCGGCGATCGAACAACCCCGCAAATTTTGGCACTATGTACAAAATGATGAGCGCGAACAGAGTGCTCATTACTGCGGTCGATTCGCGACCCATCCCTGCCGCCACACCGATGGCGGCCGTCAGCCAGATGCCCGCAGCTGTGGTTAATCCCTTCACTTCTTCTTCGGCTTCACCTTTGATGATGGTTCCCGCTCCGAGAAACCCCACACCGGCAATCAAACCCTGCAACACGCGAGTCAGGTCCGCATCGGACGCCCCAGCCTGTTGCGGAATCAGCACGAATAGCGCCGCACCCAGTGCAACGAGCATGTGCGTTCGTAGGCCCGCCGACTTGCCTTTTTGCTCTCGCTCGTACCCCAGAATGCCACCGAGTATCGCGGCGATGGATAGCCGCAAAATAATGCGCGTCATTCGACCTGCGTCGGGGAGATCGGAAAACTCGTCCTGAATCGTATTCGCGATTTCTTGCCACACCCCCATGATGTCGATCCGCTCTCAGCAAAAGAAGCACCGTGTCGCCAAACGATAGGCGACTGTGTGCCTGATTTCGCGAATCGCAGCACGTAGTTCCTGACAGTTGCAGAAAGTGCAAGTCCCGTGCCGCTGATGTTGCGAGAGATAAGAGTAATGGGAACCCCAGCGATTTACTTGCCGTTCGCCGAGTGCTTACGCAATCGCTCGTTCTCTGCCTTGAG
>JANXNT010000359.1 GCA_025353985.1 Limnoglobus sp. | reverse complement strand
CTCTCGGACACCACCTGATTTTTCAAACTCATGCCGAGTTTGCTTAATGTAGTCGGATGAGGCTTTTGTCCAAGTTTTAGCTGGGGCAACACCCCTCAAATCCGCTTCCAACATACCGATCATTTTCTTGAGCGTTTCTTGCTCGGCAGGGTCTTTACTGCGTTCGAGTAACTCCCGAAGCATGCGGATACTTTTGAGTGTCTGGTCGACGTCGATGAATCCGGGTACCCGTACACGCGGTTCCACTAACAGTGGAAATGCCGGGACTTCGCCTTCCGGCAACACTCCGGATGCGAATGGTCGTAAGCCGAGTCCGGGTCGCACGGGAAGCGGCAACATTCCCGGCGGCTGCACAAATGGCCGCTGAATGCCTGGAACAGGAATCGCTTTCGGCTGGGGAACGGCCCCACGTGGTACGAAAGCGGGCGGTTCAACCAACGCGGGCCGTGGGATGATGACCGGTGCTACGCCCTTCGGAGTTGCTCCACCACTGCCACCGATTTTGGGAAGCGGTATCAACGCGGTGCCAACGGCTGCGATACTACCTCCTGCCGCATTGTGGCTACCGCTGTAGTCGCCCGTCGTGATCCCCTTGTGGGCGCCCTCGATAATTGGCTTGATCCCCAACGATGCCCCATCGGCCATCCCATTTAATTGGAGTACCGCCGCACCGCGATAATCGCCCTCGCGAATTCTCCGCTCGTAACCGTCAGTGATTTGGTTTTGCAGATTCGGGACGTAAATCGGCGTAGAATAACCGAACAAGCCAGCTATGCCATTTACTACTAACGAGCTGGCAGCGACTCCGGTCTGACCGAGGTCGAATAAACCGAGACCGATTTCCTTACCGGCACCAATTGTCGCATTGCCAATTTTTTTGCTGCTGTCTGAAACGCTGTCCAAAATAATAGACAAGTAACTATCTTCTTCTTGTTTGACACGATTTCGAGCCGCAGCGACTAAAGGCGGTATAGATTGACGTTCAATCCCTCCTCCATACCCACCAAAACTGCCTCTTGATGGAGG
>JANXNT010000343.1 GCA_025353985.1 Limnoglobus sp. | reverse complement strand
GTTTTCGCCGCGAATCGAGCAACTCGAAGATCGGTCGGTGCCTGCGACCACGCCGATCCCGATCACCACGCTCTTCACCGAGGGTGGTTTCACCGCACCGACTTCGCCTTCGTCGGGCCTGGGTGCACCGTCGCGGGTCGTCTCGGCGAACATCAATAACGATGGCCGAGTCGACTTCATCGGTGGACAGTCCAAGGGCGGCAGCATCGACGTCTACACCAGCACGGCGAAAACGGGCAAAACCTACACGCCCACCGCCATCAACTTGCAGGGTTTCACGCTCACCGGTGCGAATACCGGGGCCGCGATTGTCTCCGCAGACTTCAATGGCGACGGCAAAGGCGACGTTGCCGCGATCACCAGCGATGGCTTCGTACTCGTTTATCGCGGTGCGGGCGATGGGTCGTTTACCCGCATCGCCGCTTTCACGGTCGACGCCGATGCAAAAGGGGTAGGCAACGCGACGCTCGGCGGCATCGTGGCCGGAGACTTTAACGGCGACGGCACGAACGATCTGATCATTACGACGGCCGGCTCCCCCAACAACAGCGAATACGTCGTCCTGCTCAACAACGGTACGGGCGCGACATTTACGGAAGTGCCAAACTCGGCAAAAGTGGGGTTTTTTAGTTCACTCACTCACCCGATCGCGTTCGATTTCGACTACGATGGCAAGCTCGACTTCGCGGCCATCGACCCCGGCTTTGGGCGTGTCAACATTTATTACGGCGGCGGCGGCGGTGGCTTCACGGCGACGCGCAATTTCTTCGTATCGGGAAGCGCAACGAGCCTCGCCCTGGGCGATATCGACAAAGGCACCAAGCAAGATCTCGTCGTGGGCACAGCGTTCAGCGGCGTTTCAATCTTGTTCAACAACGGTACCAGTCGAACGTTCATCAACAAGTCGAACGCTATCACGACGATCAACCAGATTACCGATGTCGCCTCGGGCGACTTTAACCTCGACGGAATCGACGATGTAGCAATAACGGTGAATGGCTTTTCCGCGAGCCAAGTCGAGGTTTACCTCGGTGCAACAAACGCAGTGACCACGAAACTTGCGAGAGCGCTCGGCAGCCCGTACCGAACCACGACGGGCACCGTCGGTGCATTGCTTTCCGCGGATGCCGATAACAATGGCTCGCGCGATCTGATTGTGGGCGTTGGCGGAATTCTTTCGCACCAATATGTGCCATTCTTCAACAACACCGGCGTGGGTGGCGAAGTGACGCTAGACGCCGATAGGACTACGGCCGAGTTCGGCCAGTCGATCACGTTCACTGCCCAGGCTTATACGCCCGCCAGCGGCACGCCGATCGCCACGGGGTTGTTCACCTTCTACGAAGGAAACGTACCGCTCGGCGGAAATGTCCTCGACGCGAAGGGCGACACAACGTTTACCGCGAACAACCTTGCGATTGGTACGCACGACATTGTTGCGAAGTATTCCGCAGGGAACTTTGCGGACAACATGTCGACGGCATTCACGGTGACGATCACCAAAGCCTCGACGACGGCTTCCGTGATTTCGTCGGTGGCGGCACCTGTGTTCGGTCAGACCGTAAACATCATCACGACGGTAACGGGCAATCCCGGCCAAACGCCCGATGGCACCGTGTTGTTTTTCGACAACGGCAACCAGATCGGATCCACGACACTTGACACAAACGGCAGTGCGACGCTGGCCGTTCCGGACTTTTTGCTCGGCAGCCACTCGTTGCAAGTTCGCTATCTGGGTTCGACCGCGTTCTTCCAAACGGTGTCGCCCGGACTGGAACTCACGATCGCGAAAGCGAATTCGAACACGACTCTCTCCGCCGCACCGACGACCGCAATCTTCGGCGATTCCATCACGCTCACCGCGAACGTCGCGATTGCCGCTCCGGGTGTTGGCGCACCGAGCGGTACCGTTACGTTCTTCAACGGCCCCGCCGTTGCGGGTACAGTCGCCGTGGCGAATGGCACCGCGAAACTGGTCGTTCCCGCACTGGCCGTCGGTTCTTACACGTTCGGTTCGAAGTACAACGGTAACGTGGGCGTCACCGAGTCGCTTTCCGGCACGGCCAGTGCGAAGATCAACCCGAACACGTCAGTTTCGGGTATCACCGCTACGCCGATGACCAACTCCTTCGGTACCGCCGTCACGCTGACTGGCTTCGTCGTCGATAACCAAAATCGGCCCGTGAGTATCGGAACGTTCCAGTTCACTGGTACCGCGAACGGAGTCGCGCTCACACTACCCGCCGTGGCTCTGACGAATGGCGTCGCCACCTTCGATGTGACGGGCCTGCCGCTCGGCATTTCGACATTCAACGGCGTGTTTAGCGGCTCATCTTCGATCACGGGCAGCACGTCCAACGTCGTCTCGACCACGACGATACGCGCCAACGCCTCGACCGCGATTTACAACACGGGCGCGAGCAATTCGGCACCGCTGGGCAAAGATATTACCTTCACGGCCGGCTTCGCATCGGCACTGAACGTGCCCGCTGTCGTGTCCGGTACTGTAACGTTCAAAGACAACGGCAAATCCCTGGCCGTCGTGCCAATTGTCGCGGGTTTGGCCTCCTTTACGACGCGGCTCAACCTCGGCACGCACGCTATTACCGCGGAATATTCGGGCGATGCTGTCTATTCGCCGGTCGTGATTCCTTCGAGTTTCACCGTGACGAACCCCGGCGACGCGATCGCCGTGGGTGCGGGTGCGGGCGGGCGCGATATCGTCCGGCTTTACAACGGCGATGGCACGCTACGCAAAGATCCGCTATTCGCGTTCGGCCCAGACCATACGAGCGGTGCCCGCGTGGCGACCGGCGACGTCAACGGTGACGGGGTTCCCGATCTCATCATCGGCACCGGCCCTGGTACGCAAGCTCGCGTTCGCATTCTCGACGGCACGAACGACGCGCCGTTATTCGAATCGTTCCCATTCGAAGGCTTCACCGGTGGCGTATTCGTCTCGGTAGGCGATGTCAACGGCGACCTACGCCCCGATCTCGTCATCACGCCCGATGAAGGTGGTGGTCCACGGGTACAAGTGATTAGCGGTGTCGGATTCGTGAAAGTGGCCGATTTCTTCGGCATCGACGATGTGAACTTCCGCGGTGGTGCCCGCGCAGCAATCGGTGACTTGAACGGTGATGGCATCGGAGACCTCGTCGTGGCCGCC
>JANXNT010000329.1 GCA_025353985.1 Limnoglobus sp. | reverse complement strand
AACACGAATGCCCTCTCCACTTTGGCCGTTACAGATGTTCGATCCGGCGGCGGAAGTGGCCATCGTCGAACGGAAGTTGCCGCATTTGATGCAGGCCGGGACGGTATGTTTCCTCACGTGGCGGACCTACGATTCCTTTCCTGAGATTGTGCTGCAACGCTGGTATGCGGAACGCGACGAATGGCTCCGTAAGCGAGGTGTCGATCCGCGGGCGAACGACTGGCGAGACCAACTCCACCAGCTTGCCCGTCCATTGCGCGGCGAGTTCACCAAGACCTTTTCCGAGCGTTGGCACCAGAGTCTGGACGAAGGATACGGCGACTGCATCTTGAGCAAGCCGAACCTCGCGAAAATCGTGGCTGACAGCCTGATGCACTTCGATGGCGAACGCTACGAGATGACCGATTTTGTCGTGATGCCGAACCACGTTCATCTTTTGGCAGCGTTCGTCGATGAAAGCGGCATGTTGGAATTATGCGACTCGTGGAAGCACTTTACAGCCCGTGAACTCAACCGCGCGCGTGGCCGGACAGGTCGGTTCTGGCAACAAGACGGCTTCGATCACTTGGTTCGCTCGGCAGTGCATTTCGACGCATTTCGCAAGTACATCGTGGCGAATCCGAAAAAAGCGGGCCTAAAGGCAGGCGAATACTTGCACTATTCGAAAGTGCTGGTGTAATCGCTACTTGCGTTGGTCTGTTGCTAACCTCTCGCGGAGCGAGAGGGCTACCTGCGCGAATTGGGCTTCCCCCGTTCGCTGGTTTTGGTATGTGCATCTTCGTAGGGGTTCGTTGGGGGACGTTTTCTTGTTTGGGGGAGTATCGCATGGACGCCACACAAACGCGTGCGGGTAGCCACACGCACAATAGCCGGTCCGAGAGTTTGCCGCTGGAGCAAATCAAACAAAATCCGTATCAGCCGCGCAAGCGTTTCGACGACGACGAGTTGTCGCAGTTGCGCGATAGTATCACGAATCACGGCATTTTGCAGCCGTTGGTCGTTCGCAAAATGGGCGACGGGTTTCAACTGATTGCCGGCGAGCGCCGGTTGCGTGCCGCAAAGGCCGCCGGGTTGCGCGAAGTGCCCGTTCACGTCGTCGATTTCAACGAACAGCAAGTATTCGAGGCCGCGCTCGTCGAG
>JANXNT010000265.1 GCA_025353985.1 Limnoglobus sp. | reverse complement strand
CGCAAGGCGGTCGCGACTTTCCGATTCGTGATGAACTGGGGCGTGAGACAGGGTCTGACGAAAACGAAGTTCCCGGAAGTGGATTTGTGCTTTGCCAAGGAACGGCAAGCCGAGCCATTTCGCACGTTTGAACAGATCGCGCTCATCCTCGCTCGCGGTGGCTTCGATGCACAGCGAACTCGCGAACTCTGGGATGGTTTGTTCCTGAACCCCAACGAGGTGGCCGAAGTGTTGGAGATCGTTCACCAGAAAACGGCTTCCGCATGGCTCTATCCGTTTTTGGTGACGGCGGCGCACACGGGCGCTCGTCGCGGGGAGTTGTTTCGGTCGCGGGTGGAGGATTTCGACTTCGCTGGCAAATTAATTCTGATTCGGGAACTCAAGCGCAGCCGTGCCAAGGAAACATTTAGAACAGTCGATATGACTCCGCTCGTGGAAACCGTGATGACGGAATATTTTGCGACGATTCATCCCGGCGGGATGTATTCCTACTCCTCGGTCGCTGGTCAACAGATCACCGACGGACAAGCATGGAAAGCGTTCCGAACGGCGGTCGGCTCCAGCCGCTGGAAGGTGTTGCGAGGCTATCACGCTTTTCGCCACTCGTTTGCCTCGAACTTGGCCGCTGCCGGAATTGATGCTCGCGTGATTTGCGAACTGATGGGCCATCAAACGGAAGACATGGAAAAGCGTTACCGGCACCTGTTTCCCGAACAACGACGGGCCGCGGTGCTGTCAGTCTTTGGGAATGCTTCGTGAAGTCCATCAATTGTAGCACAGCGTATGCCATAATTGAAATCGAAGAATGCTTCGTCTGGTAGACACGGTCAAGTTGACCCACGGCCAATGGCCCGACGTGCTCTCCAGCACCTCGGGCGATTCAAGGCCGTACTACGCGACGAGTGTCGGAATTTTCCGGACAAAATGCTTCGAGTAGCGTCAAGTACCGAGGATACCTGATTGATTTGGGCTTTCGACTACAAAGGAGAATGCGATGAAGACAGTACAAATGACGATCCAGTATTACGGCCATAGTCGAAAATATGGAGGGCGAAAAACGTACAAAGTTTGCCCATTCGTTGCCCGATTGCTTACTCAAGCCGGATGGCAGCTTATTCACGTTGGTCATTCTTATGTCTACTTAGCACCAAAAGACGCCGCATTTCGAGGCGATCCGACTGTAACGTTGGAAATCCCCGAAGATCAGGAGATTGAACAACTCGCCCAGAGCTTGCACAGCAAAGGGACGGCCGTGGAAGGAATAGTGAGTCAGTGGTCTTATGCATACACTCCAGCACATCGTACTCAGAGCAGCTTTCTCCAGATGAGCGGTACCGATGTACTGATGGGCCTAGAGCAAAAGAGGAATCAATCGGTACAATCTCAAATTCGGAAAAATCTGCTGTCCGGTTCTATCCCATTTACTGTTCATCAAACAGAGTCAGAAAACCAAGCCGATTTCCGAATTGGAGAGTTAACTGTCTGGTATGTCTCACTACGCTGGCCTAATGGAAAAAATACTGAGCCAGTTTGGTATCGTAACACGAAAGGAATTCGGGATTGATGCCCCCAGAGTCACTTTTTTTCGGTTTCTTGCTCGGAACGGGCTTCTCTTTTGTTCCTGCCGCCGGTGATGTTGGCTCCAGTTCTTTCTTCATCGCTTCCGGGATCGATTCGAGGAGTTTCGTGACGTAGGTTGCGATGGCGAGCGGCTTCTCGATGTCCCGTAGCGAATACTCGGCCACGATGTTGTTCTTCGATTTGCACAGGATGATGCCGATGGTCTTGTTGTCGGATTCGTGACGGAGGATGTCATCCACAACCGCACAATAAAAGTTCATCTTGCCAACGGCTTCCGGCGTGAATGCTTTGACTTTGAGATCGAACACTACGAAGCAGCGGAGCTTCAAGTGGTAGAAAAGGATGTCGAGATAGAAGTCGTCGCCACCGACTTCCAGATGATACTGACTGCCGACGAACGAGAAGCCAACGCCCAGTTCGAGGAGAAACTTCCGAATGTGCGTCAGCAGGCCGTCTTCGAGTTCCGCCTCGGCGTGATCTTCCGCCAGCGTGAGGAACTCGAAGGTAAACGGGTCTTTCAAGGTTTCACGGGCAAGGTCGGAAGTAGTGGCGGGAAGAGCCTTCTGAAAATTCGTGATCGCTTTGCCTTTCCGGCCGTAGAGATCGGTTTCGATTTGATGAACGAGCACGGCCCGCGACCAGCCGTGTTCTTTAGCGGCATGGGCGTACCAGAGGCGAGCATCTTGGTCTTTGGTTTTGAAGATCAGTTCTTGGTTATGGCCCCATGGTATTTGGAGCATTTGCAGCGGAGGAGTGCTGGTTTCCAATTGTGTCACAGGCTGTGACACAATTTCGCCTTGGTTAGAATAAGCCAGGAAAAAGGACCGCATTCGGTAGATGTTCTCGCGAGAAAACCCAGCGATTCCTGGGAATTCCTTCTGAAGGTCTTCCCCGATCTGATCGATGACTTTGCTTCCCCACTTTGCGGTTTCCTGTCGTTCGACAATCGCTCGTCCGATATCCCAGTAAAGCTGGATCATCTCAGAGTTGACCGCAACAGCCGCTTTTAACTGGGCCGAACGGACGCGGTTCTTCAAATCAACAAGGAATTCTGTGTAGCCGGACGGAAGGATCGATTCACTTGATTTCGGGGACACTTGGTTTCGTTTCTTGCTCATGATTCTCTTTTACCACAATCTCGATTGTCTCGACAGCGTCGAGACAATTTTGCCGACGCTGTCGGCAAAATCTCTCTGATGCAATTCGTCAGACAGCGTCTGAAGTATTTATCCACTCGCCTCCAAAAACTTCGCTGGCAATAGGCTCGTCAGCCAAACGTGCGGCGTTGCTCGCCGGAAGACAATGCCCGCCTCATAGGCCAACATCGCCCGGACTCGCAAAATACACACTTCGCCCTTGGCCGTACCAACGTTGGCTGCGTATTCCCTGCTACTCGTGAGGTGAAGGAAATATCGATCCACCGACAGCAATCCGTCCTCCTTGATCGATGAAACGCATTCCAAGGAAGTTCCGTGGTAGAGCACTTCAGGCGGTGGTGCTACTTCACCAAGTGCTGGTACAGGAAAGCTGTGGCCGTAACGGGCACGGATCATCCGGTCGCGAACCTCGAACCGTTCGCTGTCGAGTTCGCGGATCGCTTGCATCAAAATCTCAGGGGCCGTCTCGCGGTATTCCTTCCGCCGATTGCAGAGCGATTGAACCAAAGTAGCAAAACAAGCCAAGCCCTCTTCGTTGAGATCGATTCCGAACTTCCACGGCTTGTGCCGGAGGGCGTAGCACAACGTCTTGAGCATTCGTGCCTTGTCAATTTCTTTGATAGTGGCGTCGTTAATGGCATCGTTGCTGGTGCTGGTCTCAATCATGATCGACTCCTCCAACTCTTAAACGTGGAAGGGTGTCAGCGGGAGAAGACCTTCTCGCTCGATACGGAGCAATTCTTGGTGGCTGATAACCCAGGCCTTGAACGCTCCTCGTCCAGATTGGCGTTTCTCGGCCCGGATTCTTGCCAACCTGCACCATTCACGCACCGTGAACTCGGCTTTGCCAAGGCGCTTGGCAACCTCGTCGGTACTGTACCAATCGCGAACCGTTTGCTCGCTTCGGAGTTCCGCCAAGGCGGCTTCGATGTTACTGAGTTTGGCCAACAGGACAGGCCAATCGATGAGTTGTGGCGCAGCAGAATCAAATATGGTATTGTTCATGGGAAGAGTCCCTTGATGGTATTTGTTGGAAGAAATCACGATTTGAAAAAAGCCCATCTGGAAGGCTCAGTTCCAGATGGGGTGTGGTGAATAATCAGATCATCGAGATGATCCACATTGCGAGGTTCAACAAGCTGAGTGCAATTGCAGTATCGATTGCTGTCCACGGACGAGGCTTTTTCTGCTTCTCCACGAACTTCGTAACGTTCCCGTGGGAGCGTCTGAAGTTCGTTTCGAGGCGGATGTGATCGGGAAGATCGGCACCTTCTATCACATGAATCTTACCGTTGCGGTAAAATTCCATGCGGTGAAACCGTCGATTCCACACGTCGTCCTTTTCGACAATCGTCGTCAGTGCAAACAGCTCGTTGCCTTCTTTTTGAGCCATAGCTCCTTTCCTGTTGTGCCCGCTGCAAACTGTGGGAGAATTCCCAAAGCTCTGCCAGTCCAGGCGGTTAAAGATCGTTCCACAAAAAACCGAACCTCCACGCAGGAGGTTGCGGCTCGCTGGCAAAAGAAGATCGAACGCATCAATCTTCCACGTCCACGGACGTTTTGCGTTTGCCACCGATAGTTGACAGAACACACGCAGTGCCTGTCGATTTCTTCTCCGGTGAAGAGAAGCCAATCCGATACGAGGAGGGATTGGGGAACCTAAAAAAAGCGGGTCAGCTTACATCTCGCCATCGAGATCAAGCTGTGACTTCAATTGTTCCAATCGCGCGGCGGCACTTTCAATGGTCGCCTGCGATACAACAGGGTTTGATTTTGCGGTGATGGTCTGGTCATTTCCAGTTGGCCAGTTTGGCGTGACGGTAATCGTGTCATCAG
>JANXNT010000203.1 GCA_025353985.1 Limnoglobus sp. | reverse complement strand
ACCACCACCGCCGCCGCCATCCACGGCCCAAGAACGCGAGGCAATTTCGAAGTCATGAAGACGTCCCGTAAACGAGCAGGAATCACCGAGAGGTTCGCACAAGGATAGCAGGAGCGCGTCGGGAAGTATACCAACGTTTAGCCGCGCCGCGTAGGCTTTGCGAAGCGAAGCGCGGGGCAGGAACTCTCGCAGCCAACGTCAGTCGTTCACTTTCGTCTGTTTCGTGATTTTCGTGGTTTGAATCGTACAGATAATTGAGACGCCTGAATATCTCAAATCTCACCAGTGGAGCATCGCCGATGACGCTTGCCGAGGCTCTCCAACAACTACGTGACTGGTGCGACCTTAGCCGCGGCGACGTGATCGAGATCGCCCCAGGCGTCACTGGCTCGTTTCAATCACGGGGCACGTTCGCAGAGGGTGAATGTCCGCGCGATTGAGACGTAACTGAACTTCGAGTTGCCACCGGCCTACTACGAGTTCATGGCTATCATCGGCGAGTCATCGCTGTTCGGATGGTCGCCGCACGGCGGCGGGCCACGTTTTTACCACCCGCAGCAGGTCATCGGGACATCGCAAGATTGGGCGGATACTCGGCCCGAGGTAGAGCGGTTTTGCTTCGTCGGCGAGCACCGCTCGATGGGCGACATGATGGGCTTCTGTATCGACCGCCCCAGTCCGACCAACTTTGACGTATACTGCCACGAATACCCGTTCGAGGAATACGTGGCCGTCTCGAACGAGATCCAGTCGTGGCGGGAGTTCGGGCCGTACATTATCAGAACGGTGGCTTCATACGGTAGCGATTCGCTGTAAGTTAAGCCCGCGAAGCCGGAAACAACACCGATGAGACAACTACCGCCTGACTGGATGGTTGGGCCTACGACGTTCCGGGATTTCGCGGACCGATTCCACCGGCGGCGTATTCGTGGGGTAAGCGAGCATGAGACAGTTGAATTCCTTTTAAGATGATGTTACACTGGGCACTCAATTTTACTGAAGGATTTAATCATGTCAGCGATACTGGAAGATGTCAAAGCGGCGGCAATCCAACTGTCTCCATCGGAGCGATCAGAATTGATCGATTTTCTGGAAGAGGCCACGTTCGAGGATAGCCATTCGATTCGTGCCGCTTGGGAATCCGAGTCGCATCTGCGTCTCGCGGAAATGGAATCGGGAGTCATCGCGGGAGTACCTATCGACGACATTTTCCGTCACCGCAAGAGCGTCTGAAATGTTGCCAATCCTGTTCCACTCGCAAGCGTCCGTTGAAGCCTCCACCGCTGCGGACTAGTATGAATCGCAACAATCGGGATTGGGAAAACGGTTTGAGAACGACCTTCTGACAACGGCACGTGAGATCCAGAATAACCCGCTGATGTATGCAGCCGAAAAGCATAACGAAAGATTCGCAGCCCTCCGCGATTTTCCGTACTCATTGATTTTCAAAGTGTATCACGATCGAATCTGGGTTTCCTGCGTCAGTCATCACAAGCGACGACCAGGCTATTGGCGAAAACGCAAATCCAGCGGATGATTCATCAACAACTTCACGGTGGCACCGATCGCGGCGATTTTTTGACCGGGGCCATCACGCTTTTTGCGATAAGCTGCAACAATGGTCAAATCTTCTGAACCTGTTGCGAAAACACCGAGTTTGCGTCCCAGCGTCAAAGTTTCCTTGCGTGCGATTCGACTCTACGCACGTCAGGTGTAATCCAGGGGCGATGAGATGGTTTCTCATCCCCCATCACGCAAACAAATCCAGCGTCTTGTAGCTCTTGCCGAGGATTGCGGTCGCGTCGAGGCCGAGCCATTTGTCGAGCACGGTGGCGTAGACTTGGCGGAAGTCGATCGCGTGGACGAGGTTGCCGTCTTCGAGTTTTGCCAGGCTCGGGTGTTCGCCGACGATGCCCGCTTTGACTTTGCCGCCGACGAGGAACATCGGTGCGCCTGAGCCGTGATCGGTGCCGTGGCTGCCGTTCTCTTTGGCACGCCGACCGAACTCGGAGAAGGTCATGACGCAGACGCGGTCGCCGTTACCGCGTTCGGCGAGATCGCGATAGAACGCCGAGATGCTTGCCGAGACGGTTTCGAGCAGATTCGCGTGCGAACCCGTGAGACTACCTTGCCCGGCGTGCGTGTCGAAGCCATCGAGCGAAACGTAGAAAATCCGTGCGCCCAACCCCGCATCGATCAGTTGTGCCGTGAGTTTTAGTCGCCCCGCGAATGCCGACGTCGGGTACGGCACCTTCGGCTCGTAGGTCTTGCCGATCTGTTGCAGTCGCTCGGTGCTTTCGTACGTGTTCGTTGCGGTGCGTCGCACGAAGTCGAGCAGGTTCGGTGGCCCCATCGGGCTATCGCCCTTCGCCACATCTTCGATGATCTTCTTCTGTGCCTGATTGTCTTTGCCGTTCGCGCCGCCCGTTCGCAGCTGGAAATCGTCGAGCGAGGTAATCGACGGCACACGGGCCGGGGCACCACTCAATGCGAGCGGGGCGATTTCGTTCCCGGCGGCGAGGTGGAACGCGGGCATCGACTTCGCCTTCAACGCCTTGCCGATCCAGCCTTCGGTCAGGTTCTCGGCAGTACTTGCGGCGTGCCAAATATCCATCGAACGGAAGTGCGATTGATCGGGGTTTGGGTAGCCGACGCCCTGGACGATACATGCCGCAGCGCGGTCGTTCAACAGCCGTCCAACGGGTGCGAAACTCGGGTGCAAACCGAGACCGTTTTTGAGGCCGAAGATCTTATCTTTCGGGATCGCGATTGTCGGCCGGTGCTTGTAGTAAAGCTCATCCTTAAACGGGATGACGGTGTTCAGGCCATCGTTACCGCCGGTAAGTTGCACGACGACGAGGATGGTATCTTTCGCGCCGGGCTTGCCCGCTGCCGGTGCCGCATGGGCCGCACGTCCGAGGAACGTCGGCACCGTCCCACCGAAGCCGAGAAGCGTCGAGGATTTGAGAAAGCTGCGTCGATTCGTCATGGGTCACCGTGTGAGGAAATGCGGAATTCGGAATTCTGAAACGGCCGTCGAATTAAGCCAGTTGAAATTCGGGTAGTGTCAGTGTCAGGTGTGCGACAGTTCGCATTCGATGTTGCTGGACTTCCTCGGCGGACCAGAACGGCGGGTACTTCGCCGTCTTCGATTTCGCCAGATAATCAAGCAGTTTCGTGCGCGCATCCGGTGCGACATCGCCTTGCAGGAAGACATCAAGGAAGAAACTCACGGCATCGGCGTCGGTCGCTTTTGCGTGCTTCGCCAACACGACGACGGGGTCGCAACGTCGGCCGAACCGCGTGTCTTCGGTCGATGTTAAGGATAGAGCGAGGTTCTGGCGGAACAGCAACGTTTGTGCGTTTAGCCATGCGGCCCCGCCGTCCCAGCCTTTCACCGATGGTGGCGCGAATAGCACCTGCCCGAGCGATGCCATCGCATTCGCGAGGTTCAACGGGCCGACATTTCCTTCGAGGCCGCGTACGATGCCGACTGCGAAATCGACGGGGGCTTTCACCTTCGTTCGATAAACCGCACTGGAAAAGAAGCGATTCGACCGCAAGATCGTCTCAACGAGTTTACCGTTTTCGTACCCGGACGCCTTGTACATTTGCGCGAGTGGCTCCAGTTCCTCCGCCGTCGGCACGTCGGTATCGGAGACGAGGTACGCATACAGTTTCCGCGTCAGGAACCGTGGGCACGCGGCTTGCGCGAGGCAAATCTCGACGATGTCCGCACCCTTAAAGTCGCCACTCTTACCGAGTACGGACTTGGAACTGCCGTCGTGTTCCTTCTCGGTGAAGGTCATTTTGCCGTACTTGACATCGTAGCCCGTGAACGCCTTCGCGGCTTCGCGAATGTCGCCTTCGGTGTAATGGCCGATGCCGAGCGAGAAGAGTTCCATCAGTTCGCGGGCGTAGTTTTCGTTCGGCTTGCCCTTCTTGCTTTCCTTCGCATCGAGCCAAATCAGCATCGCGGGGTCGAACGACATTTCTCGCAAGAGTTCGCGGAAACTGCCGAGCGCGTGCGTGTAAACGAGGCGGTACTGCCCGAGCATATAACGGGCGTTGGCCACTTTGGCGATGCTCGTGGCGAAGTGGTTGTGCCAGAATAACGCGATCTTTTCGCGAAGCGGGTGCGGGCTGCGAATCATGCGATCGAGCCACCACGCCGCGAGTTGCACCCCGGCCGTACCGGCGGGCATACTGCGTTCGCTCGCCATGAACTCGGAGGTCCGGTCGAAGTCCGGGTCCGCCGCGGTGCCGTTCAGCAGCTTGGCGATCGTCTTCTCGTGGCCATCCGTCACGCCTTGCAGAAGCTCCGCATGCGTTGCGCCGAACCCCGCACGCCGATACAGGTGCCCGACCTTTTTGATATCCCACGGGTTCTTCGCCGAAGGCGAGTAAGCCTCCCACGTCGTCGCATCGCGTGCCATGTTGTTTCCCTACGGGAATGCGATCCGCTGTCAGCGATCAGCTGTCAGCCAGAATCGTACTTTGGAAATCGTTGCCCATCACTTACGCCGGATTGGCTGACCGCTGAAAGCTGATCGCTGAAAGCTAACGAGAGAATTTCCAATCGAGTTTCAGTTCGTACCAGTCTTTTGCGTGATCGATACTGAGGTTCAACTGCCCGGCGGTTCGTAGCCAGGCGGCGAAGTCTTCGACTTGTTTCTTGGCTTCGGCGAGTCCGATGCCTTGCGTCAGGATCGTCTGCGTGATCGTCGGTTCGGGGTTCGCGAGGAGTAACTCGGCACCGCCGGCCGCGTAGCCAGTCGCTCGCCAGACGACGGAGGAGCCATCGGCTTTCGATTCCTTTTTTAGCTCGGGAATCAGCAGTTTCACGATACCCGGCGTCGAGCCGACGATGAGATGATCGCCGACGATGGCAAAACTCGGGGCCGCGTTGAACCGCAACTTCGTCGGGTCGTCGTACTTTGGCTCGGCATTTTCGGGGAAGCGATACGTGACGATTTTCACGCCATCGTGCATCGACTCCTTCATCTTCCAGCCCGTTTGAAAGCTACCGAGTAGCGCGGCCGCACGCAGCACGCCATCCATCGTTCGGCCATACTCTTTGTCGCGCATCGAACCCACGTATGCGGTCGGCGGAATGCGCTGCCCCGGTTCGATGACGTACAGTTTCTCGTCGGTTTGCACCGATACGATGCGGTGGTACGGCCCCGACATTTCGAGCAAGTTTCCGAACGTCGTACCGGGTAGCAGTTTGTCGATGTCCGCGATGCCCTTCTCGATGTCCTTGAGGTTCTCCGGGTTGAACAGCGTCTTGCGTTCTTTCCACAAATAGCCGAGGTCGAGGTAGAAGCTCTGGCTGTAGATCGTGCCCTTCGGTTGCAGTAAGGGCCGCGAGCCGGGTTCGCCGTTCATCGGGGCGTGGACGGCCATCGCCTTGTCGAGTTCGGCACGCTTCGCGGGCATACGCAATCGGAAGGCGTAACCATCGGGCGATTGATCGAGAACGAACGTGAGGAAGTCCGAACGGCGGGCTGCGTCGATACTGCTCCCGACGACGACGGTTTGCAACACGTCCTTCCGCGTCGCTTCGAAGAAGTCTTTACCTTGCGGCGTCGCTTTCACTTTGGCGAAGTCCAACCACGCCCACGCCACGGGGTCTTTGCCGGCGATATTGCGAGCGGCGGGGAGCGTCGATCTCGTCAGCACGCCGTTTGCACTGGCGTTCGTGGCTAAGTCTAACGCGGCATGAAACCCCGCTTGTTTGTTCGCGAACACGATCGCCGCACCGACACGTGCGAGAAAGACTTCCTTGCCCGATTGCACCGTGAGGACTTCGCGGTAAGTCGCTTTCACGAGTTCTGTCTTCGTGCCGTCGCGGTTCGATTCATCGCGAATGCCCGCCAAAAAGAGTTCGTAGGCTTTCGTGGTGGCGGCTTCATCGGTGCCCTGAATCACGATCACCGTCGGGGCCGGTTCGGCACCGATCACCGTGCCGAGTGCGATGCCGCCGCCCGCCAATTTGTCGATCAGTTCGGGCCACGGCGCGCCGAGTTCGGTCTCCATGTACGAGACGATTTGCAAGAATCGTCGCACCTGCGTCGATTCCAGATACTCACGAACTTGCGGAAATTTCCGCAGGCTCTGATAGGCATCGCGCTTGACGACGCCTTCGATAAATTCGCGTGGCTTCTCGATTTTAATCACGAGCGTCGCCTCGGTGGGAATCCACCGTAGCGGGTCCGGCGGCGCGGCAATCAGTTGCGGGGCCAGAAGCCAAACGAAGGCGATTGCGAGCGACGATAGGCGAAGCGGCCTCATGATATGCATCCCTCGAAAATGTCGTTTGGTTTCTGCCCGTGATTACTTCCCCCGAGCGAGTAGAGTTTCAGCTTTTTGGAAACGGTCCGCGATGTATTCGAGTTG
>JANXNT010000201.1 GCA_025353985.1 Limnoglobus sp. | reverse complement strand
CCAGGTCGGCCTCGTAGCGGGCGCGGATGGTGCCAGTGTAAGTCTGGGCACCGGTCTCCGGATCCGGCACGGGTCGAGCGGCGAACACCGGTGTCGCCGGGGGCGGGCCGGGCGGGGCCGGCGGGCTCGTTTTCGCGCACCCGGGGAGTAGGCCGACTGCGATAAACAGCGTTAAGTACAAAAACCTGTATTCCACCACACAACCCTCTTAATTGGAACGAAATCTTTACAACTGCCCCGGAGACACGGTCAGGCCACGCAAGAGCGCGTCGCACATCGCCTCGGCGACCACGAGCGGCGGGGCGAGGCCGAACGATGGATCGTGCCCGTTCGTCGCGTAGAACGCCGCAACCCCGTGAAGCCCGGAGGCGAACAACTGCGTGAGCACGCGCGGGTCGGAGTGCTCGGGGCGGTAGCGCCCCGCCGCGACCCCCTCGGCCACCGCATGGAGCAGAAAGGCGTAGGCGTCCTGGGCCGGATCGCCGAGGCCGGGGTCGGCCGGGTCGCGGCTGATCCCTGCGGGGGCCGACAGGCACAGGAACCGGAAATCTGCGGGATTTTCCAACGAAAACCGGACGAACGCCAGTCCCGTCTGCCGCACGCGCTCGACCGGGTCGGCGACCGAGGCGGCGCGGTTGAAGGCTTGGCGGAGTGCCGCGCACCCAGACGCCATGACCGCCTGTAGTAGCGCGCCCTTGTCCGCGAAGTGGAAGTAGATCGCGGCAGCAGTCACCCCCGCGCGGGAGGCGAGTTTGCGCATACTAAAGCCCTCGACGCCTTCGAGTAAAATCAGGTCGCGGGCATGAGCGAGCAGGCGCTCATGGGTGTCGGGCGCTATGGTCATGGGTGCCGATGGGTCAGAATGCTGAACACTGTTTAGTAGTTTAACGGCGTTCAGTGACTAAGTCAAGTTTGCACTGCATATCTTGAGGCTGCGGAATTCCGACCAGGTTTCATGACTCGTCGATGTGGATTTTGCATGGACTCCGCTGAAAATGGAACTCGAACATCTCAGTGGCCGTTTTCGGTCATTTCTCGAATCGGCAGGATTTCATTCGCGTTCACTTCGCGTATCTTGGACAATCTAAACCTCTCAGGAGCTATCGTTATGTCCCAAATCGATCGTCGTTCGTTCCTCACCGTTGCGAGTGCTGCGGTTGGCACGGCGTTATTCAGCCAGCTGAGCCAGGCTGCTACGGACGACTTCGGCGGGTTCACCGTCGGCGTGCAGTCTTACACCTTCCGAAACTTCAACTTGGAGCAAATGCTGAAGAAAACGCAGGCGCTGGGCCTGAAATACGCTGAGTTTTACCGCGGACACATCCCCACCGATAGCAGCCCGGAGAAGATCACCGCCTACAAGAAGCTGTGCCAAGAGTACGACATCACGCCGATCGCGTTCGGCGTCGAGAACTTCTCGAAAAACCACGACAAAAACAAGAAGCTGTTCGATTTCGCAGCCGCCTTGGGCGTTAAGCACCTGAGCGCGGACCCAGACTTCGATAGCCTCGATAGCCTCGATAAGCTGGTGGCCGAGTACAAAATCTCGATCGCGATCCACCCGCACGGCCCCGCCGGTGGTGGCAAGATGCACCGCTGGTCGGATGCCGAGTTCATCATGAAAACGGTGAAGAGCCATCACGAACTGATCGGGACGTGCCTCGATACGGGCCACCTGATCCGCTCGGCACAAATCGGCGTGAAACTCGACTCGGCCACCGAAGTGCGCACGATGGGCGCACGCAATTTCGGCTTGCATTTGAAGGACCACGACAACAAGCGGAAGACCGATGTGCCCTACGGCGACCCGACTGGCGTGCTTGATGTGGTCGGCGTATTGAAGGCTTTGAAGGAAGTGAAATTCGCGGGTTACATCAGCATCGAGTACGAAGCCAACGCCGATGAGCCTTCACCCGATGTCAAGAAGTGCATCGAGTATCTGAAAGAAACCGTAAAGAAACTCGGTTGAACCTCTCGTTCGCGAACCATACCACTATGATGAGATGATATGCGTACCCCGCTGCCACGGTCGGCGGGGCACCCTCGCTTACGTTTACCTGTGATCGGATCCATCGGAGCTACTTTCGGATGACGCCCGAGCAAATCGCGGAACTCCGCACGCAACGCTACAACGCGACTGTCGTTTACCAGAAAAAACTGCACTCGGATCTCATGGTCCTACGAGTCAAACCCGACTTCGAACGCCCCAAACACGAACCCGGCCAGTATTGCACGCTGGGCCTCGGCAACTGGGAACCGCGCGTCGATGGCTGCCAGCCCGACAACTTAAAACCCGACGAACTCAGCAAAATCGTTCGCCGATCGTACTCGCTTAGTAGCTCGATTTACTCGGAATCGGGCAAGCTACGCGATATGGCGCACGACGACTGGATCGAGTTTTACATCGTGCTCGTTCGCGAGAATACCGATGGTGGCCGCGTACCGGCACTGACGCCACGGCTGTTCGCGCTCCAGCAAGGCGACCGCGTGCAGATCGGCGAAAAGATCGTCGGCCACTTTACGCTGCATTGCGTGCAACCGACCGATAACGTGCTGTTTCTGGGAACGGGCACCGGCGAAGCCCCGCACAACTTCATGGTCTGGGAACTGCTTTCGCGCGGCCATAAGGGCAAAATTCTGAACGCCTGTTGCGTGCGTTTCAAAAAGGATTTGGGTTACCTCCCGACGCACCATCAACTGATGGAGCAGTACCCGAATTACAAGTACGTCGGTTTAACGACGCGCGAGGCCGAAGCGGGCCGCAAGGTGTACATTCAGGACGCGATCACCAGCGGCCAGATGGAAGAAACGCTTGGGGATACGCTCGATCCGGCGCGGACGCACGTGTTCTTGTGCGGTAACCCGAAAATGATCGGCATCCCCGCGAAAGACCGCGAGACGGGGCATTGGTCGTACCCGCAGCCAACTGGCGTGATCGAAATTCTGGAATCGCGCGGATTTCGGGCCGACAACGCGGCCACGAAAGTGGAAGGCAACATCCACTTCGAGAAATACTGGTAAACAATCGAAGGGATGGCGTTTGTGGCAGATGCGAACGAGATGATCGGTGGCTACCGGATCAAGAACCAGGTCGGTTCGGCCGGTCAGTTTTCCCAGGTTTACGAAGTCATCGAACCGAACAGCAACCGGCACTTCGCCATGAAAGTGCTTCTGCCCGAACACGCCGACAATTCCGAGCACCGCAGGATGCTGTTCCACGAAGCCGATGTCGGAATTAAAATGCGTCACGAAAACGTGATCAACATCATCAAAGTCAGCAAGTCCGACGCGACGCCGCACTTTATCATGGAATATTTTCCATCCGGCAGCCTGGGTGGGCGACTGCGCTCGAAAGAGCCACGCGATAAAGAATTCCTGAAAACACAAGCGAAAAAGATCTTCAAACAGGTGGCGACCGGACTCGCGTACATGAATGCCAGCGGCTACGTCCACTGCGACATGAAGCCCGATAACATCCTCGTGAATGCGCTGGGACAAGCGAAAATCATCGACTTCGCGATCGCCAAGAAGATCGTCAAGCCGACGTTTTTCTCGAAGATGCTACGCAAGAAACGCAGGCCGATGGGCACGCACAGTTACATGTCCCCGGAGCAGATCAAAGACGACATGCTCGACGGCCGCGCGGACATTTACAGTTACGGGATCACGATTTACGAACTCGCCGCGGGCCGTCCGCCATTTCGCGGGGCGAGCAAACAGGAAATCCTCGGCAAGCACTTCCTCGAAAAGCCGGCTTCTCCCATCGGTTATAACGCGGACATTACAGAAGATTTCTCCGCGTTCGTTCTCAAACTGCTCGCGAAAAAACCGGAAGATCGACCGAAGACATTCCACCAAGTGCTGATCGATTTGAAGAAGATCAAGGTGTTCAAGTCGGTCCACGACGAGCCAGAAGACGATACGTATTGATCGTCCCATTCGTTCTCAGAAATCCCGTACCTGTCGCTGTTGGTGAATGATGGTCCCTGAAGCCCTGCCGTTCGAGCAAGA
>JANXNT010000173.1 GCA_025353985.1 Limnoglobus sp. | reverse complement strand
GCCTTCGCGTCGGCGACACTTTCCCCGAGCCGCCGGGCTGCCGCAAGTAGCAGTGTCACCGCGATATCCGCCGTCGCTTCGGTCAGCACGCCGGGCGTGTTGCCGACCGGAATTCGTCGCGATGTTGCCGCCGCCACGTCGATGTTGTTGACGCCGACCGCGAAGTTCGAAATCACTTTGAGCCGTGGTGCTGCATCCATGATCGTGGCATCAATCCGGTCCGTAAGCAGCGAAATCAGACCTTCGCAGTCGCGGACTTTCTCGCGCAGCACGTCCGGCGACGGTGGCAATCGCTCCGTCCAGATGTCCAGTTCGCACGATTCGGCGAGCAACTTCAGGCCGACATCCGGGATCTGCCGGGTAACGAATACGTGTGGACGCATGGCAAAAGTTCTCGTGTCGAATCGGGGGCAGAGAAACTTTAGCGAAATTGGCGCAGACACGGAAAAAACTCGGCGGTATTGCACAACTCGATTGACGAAATCTATCGAGCACGGAGAACCGCACATGACCCTGACGCGTTGGAAACTGCTAGCTGGCGTACTCGGCATCTCGATTGCCGGGGTGGTGGCTTCGGCCGACCCGCACTGTTCGGGTAATAGTCCGCTCCAGTCGCGCCGCCCCGCCACACCGCCCGTGCAAAATGCGAACTACGCGCCGACGGTTTCGATCGTTCCGCTGATCGTCCCCGTAACGGCAAGCGAAACCGCACAGGCCGCGACCGCGCCGCCCATTACTCCGACGTTGCCAATGATCGAGCCACTGCCTGCCGTGGCCGTGCCAATGTTGGATCTCACTCCACCGTTGGTCGTACCTGTTACACCGAAACCGATCGAAATCCAGCCGTTCGTTGCGCTTCCCGACGCGGTGAAGGCACCGGCTATCACCCTACCAACATTCACGCCGGTTGCGGATAAAGTCATCGACTTGCCGTTACCGATGACCGTCGCGAAACCGATCCCGGCCGTTGCTCCGATTCCCGAACTTCCCACGAAGCCGTACCCGCCCGCTACTCCCCCCACTCTCATTCCGATGGCGCGGGAAGTGCCTGCGGTGGCTGTGAGCCGTAAGCCGTTGGCCAAACCTGAGGAAACGCCGACGGAGGCTTCGCAGGTTCGCGTGGTGGTGCGGTTGGGGAACGCACAGCCAAAGTTTGAAGTTTTGAACGGCGAAGAAGTGCTGTTGAAGGCGACTTGCGAGAAGATCGATGTGCGTTCGATTGGGAAGGGCGAAGGCGTGACGCCGTTGAAGGCGACGGGTGGCGTCCGCTTCTCCGCGCCCGGTTGTGAAGGCACCTGCGATCAACTCACCGTTCTACCCGGCACCGGCGAAGTCGAACTGGCAGGAACCGTCAACGTGCGCTGCAAGAACGGCAAAGCGGAGACGGTCATTGTCGCCGACCACATGCGGTTCAAGCTCGGGGCGGACCCGACGTTTGCCGCCCCCGCACCGACAACATCGTACAAAGCCGACTTGCCACCCAACTGAATCGACGTAAGTCCGAATTGCGAACGCTCCAAAACCGTGTTTTGGGGCGTGTTTGCATCTTTTAGGGATTTTCGGTTCGACTCAATTAGCCGCGACGCGAAGGCTTTGCGTAGCGGAGCGCGTGGACCGCCATATGCAGACAATCCTCGAATCGGGGTGAAGCGCTCCGCTACGCAATGCGTGCCGCCCACTTGAGTGGACGCCGCTGCGACCCGATCGGGGTCGTGGGAAAGGAGCTTCGTACCGCAGGTGCGCGAAACGCGACCTGGGGCTAATCGCTGAAATCCCGTTGGGATAAAGATGATCCGGAGAATCCCGTCGCCGTCACAAAACGGTTCGCTCCGAAGGTCCGGCCAACTGCCGGGCTATTTCCTATCTTGTACTGATACGATTCTCGCTCCTGTTTCTCGAAAGGCTCGTGATGTCCGAATTGAATGCGACGCAGATTTTCTACCACGAAGGCACCGTTACCCGCGACGAACGGGCGAAGTTGCTCAAGCAATCCGGGGCCACACTGTGGTTCACCGGCCTGTCCGGTTCGGGGAAATCGACTATCGCCGTCGCGCTCGAACAAGTCCTGATCGCTCGCGGCCATGCCGCCTACACGCTCGATGGCGACAACATTCGCTTCGGCCTGAACGCTGGCCCGAAGATCCTCATGGACACGCGCAAATACTCGGAAGAATCGGCGAAGAAGTTCGGCCTCGCGTTCTCTGCCGCCGACCGCGAAGAGAACATTCGTCGCATCGGCGAAGTCTCGAAGTTGTTCGCCGATAGCGGGCTGTTCGCACTGACGAGTTTCATCAGCCCGTACCGCAAAGACCGCGACGCGGCCCGTGCGATTCACGCCGACAACAAAGCGGGTGCGATCCCGTTCATCGAAGTGTTCGTGAACACGCCGATTGGCACATGCGAAGAGCGCGACCCGAAGGGGCTGTACAAGCAAGCCCGCGCCGCCGTGGCTGCCGGAAAGGGCATGGGCTTCACGGGCGTCGACGACCCGTACGAGCCACCGTTGAACCCCGAACTGACTTTCGACGCCGCCACGCAAACCGTGCAAGAAGGCGTCGCGATGATTATCAATTACCTGCAAAGCAAGGGCCTCGTCCGCAGTTAATTCGGGCGATGCGCAGATTGACGCGACCGGGGTACGAAATCGCAAGTCATTCCGATGATTTCCCGGTCGCGCGTAATTTTCCGCTGATTACGAGGATGGTCAAGCCGAACATTGCGAGCGCGATGCCGGCGGCCATTCCGAATAGCACGGTGGACACGGGTACGCTTGCGGCGAGTGCCCCGGCGGTCGGGTGGCCGGGCAGACTGCTGCCGCTGAGCATCATGGCCCAGAGCGCCATCACTTTGCCGCGCGAATGGTTCGGCGCACTCGTCTGCATCGTCGATTGCGCCGTAGATAGGTAAAGCACCATTCCGAAGCCCATCAGTACGCAGCAAACGATCGCCATTGGAAACGTTGCCACCAGCGCCAGGCCGAGTACGCCGACGAGGCAGATTGCGACACCGAACAGCAAGAACCGGCCACTGCGATGGTCGTTCGCAAACGTCGCTGTGGCGAGCGCCCCGACGAGTGCGCCACCACCGAATGCGCTGAGCAGCAAGCTGTAAGTCCGCTCGGCTTCGCCCAAAATGAGCCGCGTATACGGTGGCAGCAGTGTGAGGATCGGCCACGCGAACACGCAGAAAAAGCCCGTCAGCCCGAGTAACGCCGCCAGTGCCGGTTCGCGCCGCAGATACTGAAACCCCGCCCAATACGAGTCTTTCCCCTTCGTGGTTTTGGACAACACCTTGCGACCATGTTCGATTTTACGCAGCGCCACCAGCACCGCCGCGAAGCTGAAGGCGTTCAGCGTGAAGCACCAGATCGCGCCGAGTGTGGCGACGCGCGAGCCGGGTAAATAGCCGTGATCGAGGAGCAGTGCCGCAAGGAAAAATAGTCCACCGGCAATCGCCGGGCCGATCGATCGCGCGGAGTTGAAGAGCAGCGAGTTCAACCCGACCGCGTTGACGAGATCTTCTCGCGGTACCAACTCCGGCACGAATGAGAGCCGTGCGGGCAAGTCGAACGCCTGGATGACACCGCTAACGAGCTGAATGCCGAGCAACAAAAATGGCGATGTGATGTCCGTCGCAACCAGAAAGCAGAGCAACATCGCGTTGGCCAGGAAGCCGATTTGCGTGGCGACGATGATCGAGCGTTTCGGGTAACGGTCCGCAACCGCCCCACCGAGCGTGCCGAGAAAGAGCGTCGGCCCAACTTGCGCGATGAGGATCCACGCCGGCCAGCGCGGGTCGCCGGTCGTGTCGTATGCGAGCCACATCAGTGCGGTATTTTGCACCCACGAGCCGATGAACGAGACGAGTTGCCCGTAAAAATACAGTCGATAGTCGCGATGCCGCAACGAGCGGAACGTACGTTCGCGAAGCAGCCGGGGAAGGATCATTTCACCCACCCGCCACGACGCCAACACCACCGGGAAACTTGCGACGCGATGACCAAATAAACGATCCCCCATAGCCAACCGAAACGACCGGAGCGAATGAGCCAGGAACACCCACCAATCGCATGCGCAAACGTAACGACGACCGCGAGCCATTCCGCAATCGGCTTTCGCCAAATCAGAATCGTGCCCGATAGCACGCTCATCCACACGATCGCACAGGATAGAAATAGCCACGGACTACGCACTACTAAAATGTAGCCAATTGGGTTCGCTTCTTCGACGGCACCGGTATTCCCGAGCCAATATTCCGCCGGCTGACCGTGCAGCGTCAGCGTTACATCGACGGTAAACGCGAGTAACATCGGCGGTAAGAACCAACGCCGTCTCATGCACATTCCCATAAGCAGCACGTGGCGTACGATTTGCCATCTACCGTTTTAGAAGGAGTTGCGTTAAGGCGGATATCAGAAGTGTGATCGTGACGACAATCAGAGCTTGGGCGAGCGACCAACTGCGATCCGCCCGTTTGTCTAATTCCACGGTCTTTTGCTTCAAACTCGCCAGCTCCGATTCGAGAAGTTGAAGTTTTTGCACGATATCTTTCACGTCATTTCGAAAAACTTCGATTGTCTCTTTTGATTGATTCGAACGCTCGATATGTTCGGTTCTCAACTGGATGAGTTGCAAATCCATTTGAACAATTTTTTCTTCAGTCTTGGTGGCCACTGGCAACCTCCGCACTTTCTTCCGCTCGCCAATCGGTCAAAATCGCGTGGATATTGTCGAATGTATCCAGCATGTTCTTATCGATCAGATCGCCCCACAATCGCACGACTTTCCAACGCACTTCACGCTGGTCGGCCATTTCGCTCAAGGTGAATTCTTCCATCACGCGGTTCGTTTTCGAACGAATGGAGAAGTCGAATAGCGGTTTGCCGTCAGCATTCTTCCGGACGGACCATTCGATGTTTTTCCCATCCTGCCAACTTTTCAAATATTGACGTGCCCATTCATCCGCCTGCGAAACGAGCCGGTTCCAATCGGGGTTTTGCGTAATTTCGTCGCGAATAACCGATAATTGAACCATGATTGTTCCTCTCTATAAAGCCAGTTCCTGCACCACATAATAACACGTTACGCATTCGTGCCGTGTTGCAAAATCTCGTTGGCTCCTTCGTCGATGAGCATCGCGGCGAGTTCTTGCCCGATCGCGAGCGGGGTGTTCGCGGGTCCGCGATGTGTGGCTGTGATGCGCCGTCGACCGTCGATGGAAAGAACCGCGCCGCGGACGATCAGCACGCCGTCGCGAACCTGGGACGTCGCCCCGATTGGCACGAGGCAACCGCCGCCCAGTGACCAGAGCATCGCGCGTTCGGCGGTAATCCGGCTCCACGTATCGGCATCGTTCAGCGCCGCCACACTCGCGCGGCTGTCGGAGTCCGCGTCGCGGCATTCGAGGCCAATCGCGCCCTGTCCCACGGCGGGGAGCATCCATTCCGCATCGAGGATTTCCGTAATCGCGTGCGACAAACCGAGCCGCACTAGCCCTGCTTCGGCGAGAATGATCGCGTCGAGATTTTGCTCCGTGAGTTTGCGCAACCGCGTGTCGACGTTCCCACGCAGCTCGATCAGCGTCAAATCAGGGCGTCGGTTCGCGAGTTGCGAACGCCGGCGCAGGCTGCTCGTGCCGATGATCGCACCTTTGGGAAGGGCATCGAACGTGCGGTGCTTCGTCGACACGAACGCATCGCCCGTCGGCCCGCGAACGGGTGTCGCCGCCAGCGAAAGCCCTTCGGTGACAATCGTCGGCAAGTCCTTCAAACTGTGAACCGCCACATCGGCACGGCCTTCGAGAATCGCTTGCTGGATCGCCTTGGTGAACACGCCGAAACCGCCCATCGCACTGAGCGCGGAGGCTTGATCGCGGTCGCC
>JANXNT010000157.1 GCA_025353985.1 Limnoglobus sp. | reverse complement strand
GAACTCGACGTGAAGCCGCCGATGCTCGCGATCTCAACGGAAGGCGCAGCCAAAAGCACGATCGTCCTCACGGATCGCCGCGCGATGCCGTTGACCGTGAAAGCGATCACCTCGACCGCAACACATCTCTCGGCAAGCGTTCGCGAAGCGAAAGACGGCACGATTTCGATCGAAGTTTCGATAGCCGAAGGCGTCGCAACGGGCAGCCACGACGAGACGATTCTCATCACGACAACGGACCCACTTTATCCCGAACTCCGCGTACCAGTCCGCATCACCAAGCGGTCGAAAGACGCGGTGCGTGGGTTGCCCGAATCGCTCGATTTGCGAATCGCCACCGAGATCGCAAATGTATCAGGGGTGGTTCAGTTTCGGCGACCGAATGCAGCAAACATCCAGATCGCCACCGCCACTTGCGAGGCGAAAGGCGTCACGTTGAAGTGGTCTGCTGGTAACGGCGCGGTTGCCACCATCCGCGCGACGATCGACCCCAACACCGCCGGTGTAAGCGGCCAAACGACGATTCGCGTCTCCTTCACCGAACCCGCCCGCGAAGTCGTCCTCGTGCCATTGGCATGGGCTAAGGATTGAACGCCTGCTATCGCGTGATCCGCAATGCGTCACCGATCTTTGGCGTGAGCGATCGGGACATGCCGGATGGCGACACGCCGGAGCCGATGAGGCAGGCGGCGGCACCGGCGACTAGGCCCGATGCGGAGATCGGGTTTGCCACGCCGGGGACGACGACATCGGGCTTGGGCCGCAATGTGATGCCTGGCCCCGCACCGGAAACACCATCGGGCAGGCCGACGGTGACGACAGTTGCGGCATCGGAGGGGATCGCGACGCCGACGAGTGTCGGGGCGTAGGTTTGGAACGTCACGGTGCCTTTGCCTGCCCCGTTTGCATCGACGGCCGCCACGTAGATTCGCGGTTGAATTTCGAACGACCGCGTGTTCAACCCTGCGGCTTCGATGCGCCCCACGATCTGAATCGCGTAACGTCCCGCTTCGGTAATCGTCACTTCCAGCGATTGTTCGTACGTCGCCGAACCGGCGGTTCGAGACAACCGGACCGGTGCCGCAACCGACTTGGCCACAAGCACGAGATCGTCGGTTGCGGTCGTTTTGCCGGTGGCATCGCGTTGCCGCAACAACTGGAACGAAAGCATCGCCGCGGCATCGATGTTGACTTCGTTGAGGTCGTCGCGCGGTTCTCGCCACTGCATACTGAAGCGTAACTTCGTACCGGCGGCGATCGTTTGAGTGGCGGCACCATCGTTGCCAATCGACCCGAGGAAGTTGATCTCCGGCGTCCACGAACCGTTTGGCACTTTCGCGCCGTCTGCCGCAAACTCCATGATCCCGTTGCCATCGACATCAAGGAACGAACCCGACCAGACGCTACCCACCGATGGACTCGCCGCTTGCACCCACGTCGGTCGGGACTTGCCGTTCGAAGGTAAGCGTCGCGACGATGTCGATGCACCGGCAATCCGCGCGTCGAGGAGCAAGCTCAGATCGCTCATGCCATCGAGCGAGTAACCGTCTTCCCAAACGAGCGTGTTGAGGATCACGCGGCAGGTTTTCAGTTCCAGAAGATCGGTTTTCAACTTCGCGAGTCGATCGTATTTCGCCTTGAATGCGGCCTCATCGTCCTTCAATTTCACGAACGCCTTCTGTGCGTTTTCGCGTCGCACTCTCGGCTTATCTTCATCGCTAAGGTCGCCGAACGCTTTGCGATATTCTTCAACGGCCCCATCGCGACGGATGCCGAGGATTTCCGATTCCGCGATCAGTTCTTCCGACCGCGTTTGCACCGCAATCGACGAACTCGGCACGCCGTAAATCGCCTGTGCGAGCGATTGAATCTGATGAATCGCAGCGGGATCGACGCGAATTAGTAGTAGTTCGGCTTCGGGTGCGGCAATGCGAACGTGCGTGGCCGCGAGTTGCCCCGATGGCGATTGCACGGCCTGCGGCAACGGCGAAATTGTCGGCGAAATTTCGGCAGTGAGGTCGATGAGCCGGGCGTTCTTCGGCAACGGCCCCGTGAAGTCGGTACCGATAATGGCCACCCGCGAACCGGCCCCGCGAAAGCCGCTTGCGTGCAGATTCGCCAGCCCCGACGTTGCGAGAAACTGCGCCGCATCGAATGGCTTCGCCGCCACTTTCGACGCATCGACCGCCCATCGCGGCAAGCGAATCGTGTGGAAGTCCGGTAACTCGGCCAGTTTCTGGAGGTCGGCGGCATTCGCAGCGGTCAGCGTCAAAAGTGGGCCGACGGCCCCTTCGATCGAAGCGGAGGGAACGCGGGTCTTGATCTTCAATCGCATGTCGCGCCCGCCATCGGGAATCGGTGCGTACGCGATAAACTCGGCGCGAATCGGCTGGTTCTGCCTCGCGGCGTCCGCTAACAGCATTCGCACATCGGGTGCGTATTTCGGCGACGTGCCCGGCGGTACGATTGCGAGCGCCGGCGGTGCAGGGAGTTCCGGCAGCACTTCGACGATCCGCAACGGCAACAGCGAGCGAAACGGCTGATTGAGTTGATCGCGCGGGATGTCGTTGAAGAACCAGCCCGTCGGTTGATCGCGCAGGTCCGTAAGCAAGTTCGAGACTCGCCCCGCCGGGATCGCACCGCGAACCCGCGAATAACCCGCATGGTCGTAGCCGACGTTCTCGCGGAAGCCGAGGCGCGTCAATTGGGCCGCCACTTGATCGTGAAACAGATGCTGTTCGGGCTGGTCCAAGCCACTGGTAATTTGTGCTTGAATTTCCACGAGTTTCGAATTGTCATCGGGTAACTTCGCATCGGCACCACGGGTGATGACGGTCTGGATTCGCGGGTGGGTGATGAGTGAATTCACCGCCTTCGATGGCAACGTCCCCGATAATCTTTCTGCCGTCGGGTCGAGAATATCCAGGTCCGCATCGGGCTTGGCATCGGCGACAAAACCGAGTTTCGCAAGGAACTCCGTCATCGCGCGAAACTGACGCACCCGCTCATCGCGACCCGCTTGAATCCGGTAACGCAAATCGACGTGAACCGACTCCGGTTTTGTCGGAGAAACCACCTGTGCGGAGGCCGCATCCGTAGCGCCGACAATCGCACTCGCCGTGAGAATCCATTGAGCGAGATCGGAACATCGTAAGCGCATAGCATCCTCGCGGTGGCGAGCCGACAAAAAGCGGTACCTTATTACTGTGTCGTCCGCGAGCATTCGTGCCAAGTACGGAATTCCAAATATCGTGCGGCATTTCGCTCAAGTCGCAACACCGAACCGCCCAAGCGTCAAAATTGGGTACAAACAAAGCCGATCTCAGAACGTATACCCTTCGGCATCTGTATAAGTTGTGCATCCGACAAAACCGATGTGGAGCGATCGTGAAAATTATTGCTCGCTGGCTATCGACGGTGGCTATCGTCGCTTGGCTTACCGCTGTTTGCTTCGCGGAAAGTCCGACGACACCGGTGGCTCCGGCAAAAACTTTGACCGAGTGGATCGCGGCACTGAAGGGCAACAATGGTAATCTTCGCAGCGAAGCGCGCGAGGCACTGCGGCCCGATGGCCCATTCAAAGATGTCGCGATTCCGCATCTCATTGAGGCTTTGAAAGACGAGACCCTTTACGCCTGTTTCGTCGAGACGCTTTCCGACTACCAGACGGCCGCGATGCCGAGCCTGATTGCCGCTCTGAAACGGCCTGAATCTGGCGTTCGCGCCGGTGCGGCGATGAGTTTGGGGATGATACGGCCGCGACCGGTCGAGACGATTCCCTTACTTCTCGCAGCGATGAAAGATACGAGTGCGCACGTTCGCGGTTCCGCAGCCGGTAGCCTCGGCAGCTTGCGAGTCCCGACGGACGACGTCATTGCCGCACTCATTTTGGGGTTGAACGATTCCGAAAACGGCGTTCGCGAATGTTGCATATTTTCGCTCGGCGAATTGGTCCGCAAGCCTGGGCCTGCGATCCTGGCACTCGCGAAGTTATTGTCGGTGAAGGATAACGGCGTCGATTGGTTTGACGGCGTCCGTTGGAGTACCGCCAACGCAATCGCATCTATCGGTCCTGCGGCTGCGGCTGCTGTTCCGATGTTGATCGATGCACTTCGAGACAAACAGCAACGACACAATTGGAGACACTTTGCACTAGCACTCGCACGGATCGGGCCAGCTGCAAAGGAAGCCGTGCCGACACTTCTCGAAGTCTTGAAAGAGTCCGACGATTCATTTACCCGCTGGGTCGCGTTGGTGTTCGGAACGGGTCGCAACCTGCGCCCGCTTATGATTTTCGTAAAAGAATGCTTCGGAAGTCGGCCACACGAGATCATCTTGGAACGGCTTCAGGATGTCCATTCGAGTCGAGGAGAATTGCGGAAAGCAATCATTTACACACTCGGTGCGATTGGCCCCAATGCCGCGATTGCCGTACCGCGATTGGTCGATTTTGTGAAAGATCGGACGTGCCTGGAGAATGACAACGCAATCGTCGCGTTGGGCAAAATCGGACCGGGAGCCAAAGCCGGTGTGCCGCATTTCATCCAAATGCTGGCAGTACAGCCGAACGAAAATATCGTAGAAGCCTTGGGCAAAATCGGGCCAGACTCGAACGCAGCAATACCTACGCTCATGGGTATCGTTCGCAATCGCGAACTCAATTCATCCCATCGAAAAACGGCCGCCGAGGCCATCGCCAAAATCGATCCGGCATTGACCGTGAAAGAGCATTTGGACATCGCGCACTTCAATGTCCGCCTCGGCAACATTCCCGTCGTAACGATGCGACCGCGTGACCCGGTGAGCGTGGAACAAAAAACGCGCATCGTCGCGTGGATCGCTGCGCTGGCAGACACGCAAAGCCCGGACATCGGCTTCTCCGGTTCTGCGACGGGGCAGAGCTTCGCACCAATACCCGGTCGGCGACGGCGGAAGGTGATGGTATTCGATGGCAAAAAACATCGCACTTCTGAGGCATTCCGTAACTTGGTTGCAGCCGGTCCCCTCGCGCTACCGTTCTTGTTGGCAGCAGTCGATGACCCAACGCCCACTCAGTTGCGCGTGAGCGATTCCTCCGGCACCCTGATCGTTGGCGGCGCAGAAATCCTTGGCAACCCCGTAAACCGCTTCGAAACACGCGATTTCGGTAAACAACAAGTAGAAAATGTAGATACGGACTTCGAGAGCGGATTTCAAAAACGGTACACCGTCAAAGTCGGCGACATTTGCTTCGTTGCCATCGGTCAGATTGTCGGTCGACAATACGAAGCGGTGAACTACATTCCGACGGGAATCGTCGTCGTTAACAGCACGACAGCCTACCCCGATGTAGCGAAACAACTTCGAGCAATATGGGCGAGTAAAGACCCCGCGAAATTACTATTCGATTCGTTGCTCATCGACTATGCCACCGAAGGCATTTTCAACGGTAAGACGTTAAACGATTGGTCCGAAGGCAGTCGCTTTCAAATCGAGGCGACGATCCGCCTGCTGTACTATTTCCCCAAAGAATCCGCCCCGCTCATTGCCGCACGGTTAAAATCTCTCGATGTCTCGATTGCGACATCGGAACAATCGATGCAGCGCGACCTGAAAAATCGCGTCTCAACAGTCGCGTTCATTGAGGCGGTCACGTGGTGCCAAGTGACAACGATTCGCGAGGCACTGGCCGACATCGCCTATCGCAGCGACGATCCGCAAATCAAAAAAGCGTGCCTCATCCGCCCGTAACCGCGGACCGCTGATCGCGTTACTTCTTCTTCCGCTTCGGTTTGGGTGTTTCTTCGACGACGGGGATTGGGGCGCGAATTGATGATGGCATCATCGTGGTCGGTACGATGATGTAGCCGTGCGGCTTGAGTAACACCGCGAGTTCGTCGGCTTGCAAGAATGCGGTTGGGGTATCGACGCCGGCGATGCTAATTGATGCGTACCACATACGTTCGCGATCGCGTGGGTGCAGCACGTCGGGGTCGATCTGGATTCCGCGAACGAGATCTTTGTCAAACTTCAGGGTTTTCATGTGGCTGGCGAGTTGTCGCCACGTGATGCCACTCGACACGACAATACCGCCCGTTGACTCGACTTGGCGAGCGAGCGCGATGTGAAACGTACCCGGCAACCGGCCGACAGCGAAACCGTTATCGCGTATCGTTTCGAGTAACTCAATGATCCCGTCCATGACACTCCGCCCGAATGAACGGGTAGCAATCCGTTACGATGTTACAGACAGAATACTAATCTGCCCAAACTACCACAACTGCCAAGGGTTCGGATACTGCACTATTTACGCAATGTCGTGATGCGACAAAATGCCGTGCCGTTTCCTACACTGAAGAGAGCAAACGATTTCCAAAATGAACTGCGTTGGCCGTGAATGAACCGACTGGATTTACAGGATTAGCAGGATGAAGAGAAGAAATGTCTGATTTTGCTTTCTAAATCCTGTTTAATCCTGTCCAA
>JANXNT010000150.1 GCA_025353985.1 Limnoglobus sp. | reverse complement strand
CGATCGAGCGTCTATCGCGTTGCGAACGAAGTTCGCGTAGAGCGATTGCTCAATACGCAGGTCGACTACATGCACAATGCCGAGTTCGACGACCCGAAGAATGACGCCACGATTCTCGGGCCAATGCCCGATGAAGTCGCGTTCTTCGATAAAATCCAGTCGATGCGCCCACCCAAAGACGTCGATCCACAGATGGCGTATCTCTACGAGAAGCCACTACTGACCCGCGAACAGGAAGCGCACCTGTTCCGCAAAATGAACTACCGCAAGCACAAGCTGCACAAGCTCCGCGAAAAACTCGACCCGGCTCGGGCACGCGTTCAAGACATCCGTGCGATGAACGAACTCACCGAAGACGTGAAAGCGGTGCGCGACCTGCTGATCGAGTGTAATCAGCGCCTCGTTCACTCGCTGGCGACCAAGCACATGCAGAGCAATCAGTCGCTCGACGAGTTGAAATCCGACGCGAACATCTCTATCATGCGAGCCGTCGAGAAGTTCGATTACAGTCGCGGGAACAAGTTCAGCACCTACGCCACATGGGCGGTGATGAAGAACTTTGCACGAAGCATCCCGGACGAAAACACCCGCCGCACGCGGTACGTGACGGGTGCCGATGAACTGTTCGACGCGAAGGCGTATGCCCGAACTGACGAGCAAGAGATCGTTGCCCTCGCGGATGCCGGCCGGAACCGCGTGAACATGCTGCTCGAACATCTCGACCCACGGACGAGGGAAGTGATTCGGATGCGAACCGGCCTGGCAGGTGGCGAAGAAATGACGCTCGAACAGATCGGCCAGCACTTCGGCATCACGAAGGAGCGCGTGCGGCAGATCAACGTCCGCGGCATGAAGCAACTCCGCGAATGGGCGGCCCAGGAAAAAGTGGAACTGCCATAATCTTCATGCAAGATTCCCAAACGCACCTCGCCCTAACGGCGAGGTGCTTTCGTTCGTATTCCTCAGTAATTCAAGCGATTTCATTCACAAATTTCTCAGGACTGGCTCAGCACCTTCTCACGTTTGAAGTGTTAGATTACCCGCGTACTAAATGCGGTGTATGTTTTGCAAATGGGGTTCGATTGACATGAGTACCGATCCGTTCGACAGCTTGATTTTTAGTGTGATTATCGGTGGCAGCCTGCTTGTCTATGGATTGGCCACGTTGCTTGCTAAGCAATTGTCGATCCGCAGTCGTATCGTGTTGGCTGCGTTCTGCTCGATCGCTGCGGGCGGAATCGCGGTTGGTTGTCAGCAAAATGGATTCCTGTGCGGTACGCTCGTCGGGTGCATATTGCTGTTCCCAATCTTGTCGGATCGCGTTTGGCTCGGGAGCTTCTTTCGGATCGTTGGCGTTTTCATGAAAAGCGCGACGGCACGTTGGGTGTTGCCACTCACGTGCGGGGTCATTGTTTGCATGTGTGCGATACTCCAACACGATCGCAAGCAGACCGAGGCCAACGATCGCGATTTGAAGATGATGGAGCGACTGACGGGAACGCCAGAACTCGTCAGCGCGGACGAGAGATACCTATTGACGGACGCGGGCATGCGGATCGAAGTCCAGATACCCGCCGACGCGCAGGAACTGAACATCTTGGAGGAACGCGATTTACTCCAAGATATGAACGTTTCGATGCACATTATCCAGCACGAACCGGCGAACGACGACTCAAACTGCCACGGTTGGGTGTTCACCGGTGGGAAATACTGGGTGCTCGGTAAGTCCGTCGATACGATTCTGGAACAGAACAAATACGAGCCAACGAAGTCGCCGAAGCCGGGTGATCTCGTGATTTACCGCAACGAAGCGAAAGTGGCGCACACCGCGATCGTTCGATATGTGACCGAAGGGATGCCGGTCTTAGTCGAAGGGAAATGGGGCGCTCTCGGCGTCTATCTCCACGCAGTCGAAGAGTCGTGTTACGGCCGCAACTTTATGTTCTACCGTAGCCCGCGCAAAGGCCATCAACTCACCGAAACGCTGCCGCCCGTGTTAGTCAACTCGTAATCCGGCGGCGGCCAAAATCTCTTTCAGCTTCTGTTTTTTATCGGTGCTTAGAGGCGAGATCGGTCGACGATTCGGGCCGGCGGATCGTCCGAGCAGGGCCATCGCTTCCTTGATCGCGCCGTTGCCGGTGCCGAGCGACATCGCCAACCGGATCGGGTGCAAAATCGCTTGCGTCATCTGTGCGGCAGCAAAATCCCGTTTCATGTGCGATTCGTAAATCCTCACACACAACTCGGGCGCGATGTTGCAAGACGCGGGGATCGCGCCTTTCGCGCCGTACATCAGCGCGGCGGCAATCAGCGTATCGCGGCCATTGAGTACGCTGAACGTGGCGGGCACGCGCCGGATGATTTCGATCGTGTTTTGCAAGTCGCCGGACGAGTCTTTGATGCCGATGATGTTCGGAATTTCCGCCAGTTTGGCGACGGTGTCCGGTTCGATACTCAGCCCGCCGCAAGTCGCGGGATTGTTGTAAAGCACGACGGCTAAACTCGTGCTCTCTGCCACCGCACGGAAGTGGTCGACGAGTTCGCTTTGCGTCGGCTTGATGAAGTACGGCGTAATGACGGAAACGCCACTTGCCCCTTCCTTGTCAGCCATTTTCGTGAGGCGAATCACTTCGCGCGTCGACTCCGCACCCGTTCCTACGTACACGGGTAACTTGCCCGCAATGTGCGCGATCGCCGTGGTGACGATGACTTGCTTTTCGCGTTCGTCGAGTGCGTAAAACTCGCCCGTTGTGCCGAGGACGAAGATACCGTTAACGCGATGCGCGATCATGCAATCGATGTGCGCACAAAGCCCCGGCAAGTCGAGCGATTCGTCCACGAGGAACGGCGTGACCACGGGCGG
>JANXNT010000138.1 GCA_025353985.1 Limnoglobus sp. | reverse complement strand
GATGAACTCGCAAAAATGATCGACAAAGGACTCACGGATCGACAGATATTCGATGAGCTTCTGAAAGAAGCGGGGCCACTGTTGTTGCGCCCGCACCTGATGCCGTAAAAGCCCAGGGCACGACGGGGACGTCGTGCCCTGGGCTTTTGGGGGTTACTTCGCTTCGAGTTCGGTGGTGATGGCTTTGGTCATCTCGTCGGATTCGGGCTTTACGCCGGACTTGTAGCGGGCGACGACTTCGCCTTTGCGGTTGATGAGGAACTTCTCGAAGTTCCAACCGATGTCGCCTGCGAACTTGGGGTTCGTGTCTTTGGACGTCAGGAACTTGTAGAGTGGTGCGATGGCGTCGCCCTTCACGGCGATCTTCGACAGCATCGGGAACGTGACTTTGTAGTTCGTTTCGCAGAAGTTTTTGATCTCGTCGTCGGTGCCTGGCTCTTGTGCGCCGAATTCGTTGGCGGGCACGCCGACGATGACGAGGCCATCTTTACTGTACTTCTGGTAGATGGCTTCGAGGCCCTTGTACTGCGACGTGTAGCCACACTTGCTGGCGACGTTCACGAACAGGACGACTTTGCCTTTGTACGCCGAGAGGTCGACGTCTTTACCGTCGATGCCCTTCACCTTGAAATCGAGCGGTCCACTCACTTTTGTGCTCCCTTTTTCTTCACCGGATGCGGCGGCGAATGCCACCGCGACAACGAACAGTGCGGCGAAACGTTTCATAACTTCTCCTGAACATGAATAGGCGTGTCGGCGGGTCGAAATCTGCCACGACGAAATTATAGGCACAAAAACAGAAACGACCGCGATCACGGTAGCGCCCAGCAGACCGCTTTCGTGCCGTCGCGCAGATAGAGATTGCCGCCGACCAGCACGGGGCTGGCCCAACATTCGTTGCCACTCAAGACGTTTTCGATCATGCCGTGTAATTGAAAGAGATCGGGCGTGGCTTCGGCGAGGAACAGGTTGCCGGTTTGCGTCAGGCCGATGAGAAATTTGTCGGCGAGGATGAGGCTACCTTTGTCGATGCGTTTGCCGTCGGGCGTTCGCTGGCCGTTCCAGTCGGGTTGCACTTCGCCCGTGCGTAAGTTCAGGCACGTCAGCGTGTCGTTGTCGAACCCGTAGATGTATCCGTCGCGATGCACGCTCGTTGCGTGGTGGTTTTGCATCCCGCGACCTTTGCGGAAGTACACGGGGTTCACGGCGAGACCGTCGCCGGTTGGCTCGATGTGCAAGAGCGTGCAACCTTTGCCATACTGCGAAGAGATGAAGATGTAGTCGTCAATCACGAGTGGCGTGGCGGCGTTGCCGTTGAACTGCGTGCGCCAATCGTGCGACCAAAGTAGCTGGCCATCGTCGGGGCGAATCCCGAGCACGGCATCGCCGGTGACGGCCACAATTTGCCGAACGCCCGCGATCGTCGCTTCGACGGGGGAACTGTACCCGCTCGGGTTATTGCTCGTTTTCCAGCGTAACTCCCCGCTTGTTTTGTTGAATGCGACAACGGAGCCGTCTTTGCCACCGGGTTGAACGATCACGAGATCGCCCGAAATGAGCGGCGAGCAGGCGACACCCCAACTTGGGATCGTCGCGCGAAATTCCTGCAACAAATCGTGCCGCCAGAGTTCTTTCGGCGCATTGCCGTTTGCTTCCAAACAGAGAAACAGGCCCGTGGCACCGACGGTATAAATGCGGCCATCGCTCACCGTTGGCGTCGCGCGTGGGCCGGCAGCGTAGCCCATGCGCAGCGGCGAATAATCGACCGCGTAGCGATGCTCCCAGATTTTGCGGCCCGATTTCGCATCGAGGCAAACGACGCCCTCGTTGTTACTCCCGTAGTCTTGCGTATAGGCACGGCTATCGACAATCGCGAACGTGGAGAAACCCCCGCCGATAGGCGTCGACCAGACGAGTTTCGGTGGGTTCGTCGCCCAATCGGTGCGGATCGCCGTCGTGGCGGCGCGGCCATCGCGGTTCGGCCCGCGCCACTGCGGCCACGAATCGGGCACGTTCGCAACCGGCGCAGACAGGTTCGCCGATTGCAGTTTCGCCGCCTGAGCCGCATCGAACGACTCGCTATCTGCCCAGTTCGGGAAGCGTTTCATCAGCAAGGAAACGCCCACGCCGACGATGGCGATCAGCAGAACAATCGGCAACAACTTGCGTACACGCGATTTTGGCACCACGATGGCCTCTTCGATCTGAAATTGCGATGAAACGGCACAAAAGCAACGCTGGATTCTAGAACCAAAATTCCACTGCTGGGCGTCGTGCGGCGCAAGAAACTTTCCGCCGTCCGCTTGCGTCTACGTTCACTATCAGAGTCCGTGCGTAGACTAGTAATAACCTAACGGACGACGTTCATCACACCCGGCTGCGTGCGGGGCTTCGGAGCGAATCGATGACTCGGGACACTTTCGCGAATCATTACAATCTAGATCTCGTTGAGAGCACGTACACGCAGTGGCAAGCGGACCCGACGAGCGTCGATCCGACCTGGCAAGCATTCTTCGCCGGGATGGAGTTTGCCGGAAAAACCCCAAGCCAGACGACCGCCTCAACCGGCTCGATCACCAGCGTCGAGACGCGGTTGCAAACCGGTGTGGTGCGGCTGATTACCTCGTATCGCGATCTCGGCCACCTCGCTGCGTACCTGGACCCACTGCACCCGGCACCCACGCAAATTCCGTGGTTGATTAGCCTCGACCGCTTTCGCCTATCGGAAGCGGACCTCGAACAGACCGTCGATGCCTCGATGTACTTCGGGATGGACGGTCTGAAGCCACTGAAATTCGTCTACGAAACGCTGAAGGAAACGTACTGCCGCACGATCGGCGTCGAGTACATGCACATTCAAGACATCTCCGCCCGCACATGGCTGGCGAGCCGAATGGAGCCGCGACGCAATCGGCCAAACCTGCCGAAACGGCAAAAAATCCGCACGCTGATGACGCTGCATTATGCGGAACTCTTCGAGAAATATTTGCACACGAAGTTCGTCGGGCAGAAGCGCTTCTCGCTGGAGGGCGGCGAGACGCTGATGCCGATTCTCGATGCGATCGTCGACAAGTCGCCATCGATGGGCGTGAAGGAACTCGTCATCGGCATGGCACACCGCGGGCGGTTGAACGTGCTCGCGAATGTGTTGCGGAAGCCATTCGAGGAGATCTTCAACGAGTTCCAAGATCGCTACGTCGCCGACGCGAGTGAGGGTGGCGATGGCGACGTGAAGTATCACATGGGTTTCTCCGCCGACGTGACGACATCCGATGGCAATTCGGTTCACCTGTCGCTGGCACCGAACCCGAGCCACCTCGAAGCGGTGAACCCCGTGGTCGAAGGCCGCGTGCGAGCGAAGCAGCAACTGCACCGCGACACCGAGCGATCCACCGGCGTGCCGCTACTGATTCACGGCGATGCCTCAATGGCGGGGCAGGGCCTCGTTGCGGAAACGCTGAACATGGCGAACCTCGCGGGGTATCGCACCGGCGGCACACTGCACGTGGTGGTGAACAATCAGATCGGCTTCACGACCAGCCCGCGCGACTCGCGCAGCACGCAGTATTGCACCGATATCGCGAAGTTCGTGCAGGCACCGATTTTCCACGTGAACGCCGAAGACCCCGAAGCGTGCGTGTATATCGCCGAGTTGGCACTCGAGTTCCGCCAGCAATTCAAGAGCGATGTCGTCATAGACATGGTCTGCTTCCGGCGCTGGGGCCACAACGAAGGCGACGAGCCATCGTACACGCAGCCGGTCGAATACGACATCATCAAGAAGAAGGAAAGCGCCTCGGTGGTGTATACGAAGCAGTTGATTGCCGAAGAGGTGCTGACGCCCGGCGAAGCCGATGCCATCGATGCCGAGTTCAAGAGCCAACTCGATACCGCACTGAACGAAGTCAAAGACGGCCCCCCACGCAAGAAGGGCATGAAGGGCTTCGGTGCTCGCTGGGATGGCATCACGAACAAATACAGTCACACGCCTGTCGAAACGAAGATCACCGAAGCGGTGGCGGATCGCATTGCGGCCGAAGTCGATCGCGTGCCCGATGGCTTCACGTTGCACCCGAAGCTCGCGGAGATTTTGCGCAAGCGGCGCACGGAAGTGACGAATCGCGGCAAGCTCGATTGGGGCATGGGCGAGGCACTCGCGTTCGGTTCGCTCGTGCTCGAAGGCCACCCGGTGCGACTCAGTGGGCAAGACAGTCGCCGTGGCACGTTCAGCCACCGCTTCTCGTATCTGTTCGATTACAAGAACGGCAACCCGCACTGCCCGCTCGCGTGCCTCGATCCGAAACAGGCCGCGTTCGATGCCTACGACAGCAACCTCAGCGAGGCCGCCGTCCTCGGCTTCGAATACGGCTATTCGCTCGACGACCCGAACGCGCTCGTGATGTGGGAAGCGCAGTTCGGCGACTTCGTCAACGGAGCGCAAGTCATCATCGATCAGTTCATCGCTTCGGGCGAATCGAAGTGGAACCGCGCGAGTGGCCTCGTGATGCTTTTGCCGCACGGCTACGAAGGCGCTGGCCCGGAGCATTCCTCCGCACGCCCCGAACGCTTCCTGCAACTGTGTGCGGAAAACAACATGCAGGTGTGTAATTTCACGACGCCCGCAAACTACTTTCACGCACTGCGACGGCAAGTAAAACGCACGTTCCGCAAGCCGCTGATCGTGATGACGCCGAAGTCGCTGTTGCGGTTACCACTGTCGCCCGTGGAAGACTTCACGAATGGGCGTTTTCAGGAAGTGATCGACGACGTACTCCCCGCCGCCGACCGCGTGAAGCGGGTTATCTTGTGTAGCGGCAAAGTGTATTACGATCTGCTGGCGAAGCGAATCTCGCTCGGCACCGAAGATGTTGCCATCTTGCGGCTCGAACAATTTTACCCTTGGCCGCTCGATGTGCTGAAAGCGATTCTCACGAAGTATCGCCGTGCGAACGAGTGGAAGTGGGTGCAGGAAGAATCGCAAAACATGGGCGGCTGGTTCTTCGTCGAACCGCGTTTGCGATCGATGGGATTCTCGTTCGAGTACATCGGCCGCGATTCGAGCGCCAGCCCCGCCACTGGCTCGCACTCAATCCACCATCACGAGCAGGAAGAACTCGTCGAGAAAGCGTTCACCGCCACCGGCGAGTACGCCGTCACCTCCGGCAAGAACGGCTCGACCGTCATCAG
>JANXNT010000114.1 GCA_025353985.1 Limnoglobus sp. | reverse complement strand
GCCTTCGGCAACCGCATCGAGCGCGATGCGACGGTCGGCGGTGTGTCATCGGTGGAGAAGTTCGTCGTCGATGGCTGGGACACGACGAAGCCACGAGCCATTGGCACCGAGAACTTCGACACGATTCTCGATCTGGATGGCGCGTCAAAATATGGGTTCCGCCAAAACAAACCCACCGGGCCGAATCAGCCCGTCGTGGAGACGTGAAGCTGGATGTCTGCGACGATTGCGGGCACGACCGGTTTCCCGGCCCGGCGGGCCTGCAACCGCTCGAGTTCGTGCAGTGTCGATGACATCAAACTGTGAAGGTGTCGTTCGTATTTGATGACGCGATCCGTGACTTTCTCTTGCAGAGAAGCGCAGAAGACGCCAATCGCATTGTTTCATCCTGAATGCGTCGCACTTGCGCATCCTTGTCGGATTCGAGTCGCTCGATCGCCCGGATAAACCGGTGCACCTCTTCTTCGAGTGCATCCTGCAACTCGATCCGGAAGTCGGCCGCCGTCAACTCGATCGGATTTATGGTGCAACCCAGAAACTAACACACAGGTGCCGTCCCTGGTTATCTCCGGCTTCTCCGGCATGCTGCCGGTACATCGAAAAAAAGTAACCCCACCCGCCGAGGTTGCACCGTCGCCCGCCGAGCCGACTCTCGCTTCCACCGTCGTGGAACCCACTCCGGTTCTCCCCGAACCCATCCGCCTATCGCCAACGAGCGAAAACATGCCATTAAAAGCAGCCACATCGTGTGGTAAAGTGGGGCGACCGCAACGTCTGTCGTCTAACTCGGAGAAGTCGCGATGGCGTGGGTGAACATCAAAAACGGCCGCTACTACCGCCGTTCCCGCCGGGTCAACGGCCGCGTCGTGAACGAGCATATCGGGGGCGGCGAATTCGGGGAGATGATGGCCGGGTTAGATCGCATCGAGCGGAGTGGACGACGAATCGAAGCGGGATTCGCGCAGGCCCACCGCGACGTTTACGGCTACGCGGTACGAGACGTGTTCAGCATCGATGAATTCCTCGGTAACTTTTTCACGGTGCTCGCTCGCCAGAGCGGGTACCACTTGCACCACCGCCAATTGCGACGAAATTGGAGAACCTCGACCATGAGTAGCATCGGGAATTTGAAAAAGCTGGGCGAGAAGATCGGCAAACAGTTGGATCAGTCCAAACGCGCACCGCTGATGGACGCAAATTTCGACGGCCTGCCGGAGGCCGACCGCGTGACTCTCCAAGCGGCCGCCAAAGGCGACACGGCCGCGCTCGCCAAAGCTCAACCGTATCTCACCGATCCGAAGTACATCATGGCGTGGGGAAACCCGGTGTACGCGGCCCCCGCTGTTGGCTCGTTACCCAAGTGGCCGGCGACGATGTCATCGTTGCGCGGGCAACACACTCTCGCGTCAAAATGCTCCAGGACGAACTGGGTTTCACGAACGCAAGTCTGCTCGAGAAGCTGGCAATCACCCGAATCGTTCACAACTGGCTCGCCGTTGCCGCGCTTGAGGCGAAATGTTGCCAGACAGCATTCCAAAGCCGCGAACGGACGAACGCCGAGAAGAGTTTGTCGCAGGCCGAGCGACGGCTCATGCAGGCGATTAAGACTCTCGCGTTCCTCCGCGAATGCAGCATCCCAGCACTGATGGCACGCATGGAAACCGTTTCGGTGAAGTGACCGCTCTCCGTCCGACGTTCTACCGCCAAAAATCGACCTGAAAATGTTCGGACCTTCGATCTCATATCACGTTCCGCCACTTTTATATCACTGCCCGAATGGTGAAGCTTGCGAAAGATGAACCCGAGTGGCTGACGCGGAAAACCCGCATCGAAGGGGAAGCTGCGCTCGCTCGGCTGGCAAATCGCACCCTAAACCCCAGCATTCCAAGCATCCGCCGCTGACGGCGTCGCCGTGGAAGAATACCCGACCGACAACGGCCCGGCGGATTACGCCCTCTTCGTCAGCGGGCGGTTGCTCGGCATCATCGAGGCGAAAAAGCTTTCCCTCGGACCCCAGAACGTCCTCACTCAAGCGCAACGTTACTCGGAGGGTGCCTCTTGCAACCCGCTCCGTTTCGGACAGTTTCAT
>JANXNT010000086.1 GCA_025353985.1 Limnoglobus sp. | reverse complement strand
GACAACATCCATGGGGATATTGCGTTGTCTGATGAGGAATGGAGAGTCGTCAACACAGCATCTTTTCAACGGCTTCGTTCGCTCAAGCAACTTGGGATGGGCCATCTGGTTTATCCAAACGCTACACACACTCGTTTTGCTCATAGTTTAGGTGTGTTTCGGATCATGTATCGTGTTCTCGATAAGCTCGACAGTAAAGATCTTGAAGTTGAGAAGAGCGATCTTCGACTTGCGGCGATGTTACACGATATTGGTCACTACCCATATTCGCATCTCATGGAAGGTGTCGATCGGGTCAAATTGACAGAAGAAGAGGTTGGAAGAGCGGTTGTAAAGACAATATCCGGAGTCTCAATTCCATATCCCGGCCATGAGGATTTGGGGCGACATATATTCTTAATGCGATGGGCGGCAAAGAGAGAACGAAAAGAATCGGTGCGATTTTTTGTCGATTGGAAAGCACGAATCAACAACTCAGTAAACTGATTCACAGCAGTCTGGATATGGACAGACTCGATTATCTATTACGCGATGCGCGTGCCGCAGGCGTCCCGTACGGTGAAATCGACCTCAATTACTTGCTAAATAATATCAAAATCAGTCCCAACGGCGTACTGGGTTTCGACGAGAAGGCACTGACAGCCGCCGAGCATTTTTTACTAGCACGCGTTTTTATGCACCGAGTCGTGTATTACCATAAGACGACTTTCGGTTTTGAAGAAGCATGTCGACAATTGCTACGTCGCGTGAGAGATTGCGAACGCTACAACGATATTCTCGCGAATGATGGCCAGCGAATCCAAGACATTTGTGGCACCTCCGAACTGCGAGGATTCACAGATGATTACATTGATCGTATCATTTTTAAGACATCCGAAGACAAAGATGACGTGATTCGAATTCTCGCTACCTGTTTATTGGAACGACGACCTCCGCGTCTTCTTGCAGAAATAGCAGGCATCGAGAACAAAGATGGGAATTTTACAGCTGGAAGTGTTTTTAAACAAAATTGCCGTAACGGCCTTGAAGCTCTAGCGCAAAAGCATGATCTCAAACTTGGGCAGTTTCTCTTGTGCGGGCCAAAACCGATTAAATTTGAAGAGCGCGGGTCGTTGTTTTCACGTGCCAACGCAGAAAAATTAGAACCGCAGGAACGAGAAGAGTTAATTATGGTCTTCAGACGTGGAAAGCCCGAGCCTGAATCGATTGTCGAGTTCAAAGGTTCGATCATTCATAATTTGTCGAATCAGGTCTTCTCAATTCAACGTTTGTATTTGGCAGAATTAGACTTGCCGCCCGCAAAACTGGAACTCATCAGAAAAGAAGTGCGAAAATGGGATGCACGTTATTCCGATTGATTCCTGTATTTATGAAATCGCAACTTCGCCGTTTGTGGGTTGGATAAATTAGCGACGTATCCCGTTAGCCCAACTCACAAGCGAGGGAATCCATCCACGGTCAGACGCTGACGCACGGTTCAAAACTACCACGACAACGAAACGATTTACCATCGTGTC
>JANXNT010000039.1 GCA_025353985.1 Limnoglobus sp. | reverse complement strand
TGTTTTTTCCCGGTGGCGGGTCGCTCGATGGCAAAGCGATTCGGGGTAAACCGAGCCAGCTGTTTCGCAACCTCGGCGACTGGAAGTTCCACGATGTTTCGGTCGAAACGGGCATCGCGGGGGGGCCGTCGTTCTACACGCACGGCGTCGCCGTTGCCGACATCGACCGCGATGGCTTCCCCGATCTTCTCGTCACCGGGTGGAACCGCGTGTGTCTATTTCACAACGAAGCGAACCCCGCAGGTGGGCGTCGCTTCGTCGATGTAACCGCAAAAGCCGGTTTGAACGACACGCGCTGGGCCACGAGTGCCGCCTTTGGCGACCTCGATGGCGATGGCTACCCGGACCTGTATATTTGCTACTATGTGAACTGGTCGTTCGAGAACGACCCGAAATGTACAGATTCGCAAAATACACCCGATGTATGCCCACCACAAAAATTTCAACCCCTCCAACATCGGCTCTATCGCAACAACGGCGATGGCACCTTCCAAGATCGTACGACCACTTCCAAACTGCGTCCTGATGGCAAGGGCCTCGGCGTGGTGATCGTCGACGTAGATGCCGATGGCAAGCCGGACATCTATGTTGCGAATGATGGCGGCGATAATTTCCTGTATCTCAATCGTGGAGGCTTCACGTTTGAGGAAGTGGGGAAAATCGCGGGTGTTGCGACCGACGATAACGGCCTGTATAACGGCAGTATGGGCGTCGATGCCGCCGACTACGATGGCACCGGCCGCCCGTCACTTTGGGTTACGAACTTCCAGGGCGAGATACACGCGCTGTATCGCAACGTCAACGGCGACCGCTTTCAGCACCTATCGCAAGCCGCCGGGATCGGGCGAATCGGCCGCCCCTTCGTCGGCTTCGGCACGAGTTTCACGGACTTCGACCACGACGGTTGGGAAGACATTTTCATCGCGAATGGCCACGTGCTATTACGTCCCGCCGGGTCGACGTATCGCCAACGACCCATTTTGTTGCGCAACGAGGAACACGAAGGCCGCCGTCAGTTCCGCGAGCTAGCCGGCAAGGGTGGAAGTTACTTTCGTAGCGAAC
>JANXNT010000009.1 GCA_025353985.1 Limnoglobus sp. | reverse complement strand
CCGAGACTTGCCCGCCAACTTGGCCATACGGTTGGTGAATCATCACCTTCGAGTTCGGCAGTGCGTAGCGTTTGCCCTTGCTACCTGCGGCGAGCAACAACGCGGCCCCACTTGCGGCCAAGCCCATGCAGTACGTGTGAATCGAACATTCGACGAACTGCATCGTGTCGTAAATCGCGAGCGTGGCCGACACCGAGCCACCGGGGCTGTTGATGTACATGTGAATGTCGGCAGACTTGTTCTCTGTCACGAGGTACAAGAGCTTTTGGATCGTGTAGTTCGCGAGGAAGTCGGTGATCACGGGGCTGCCACCGGTTTCCGGCGAGCTACCGATGAACAAAATGCGGTTTTCGAGGAGCAAGTCGCTGAGCGTCATGTTGCGCTGGCGAGCGTAGCCGCCGCGCTGACTTTGCGGCTCCATCAGTCCGGCCATTGCCATCGCCATCGGTTCGGTTGGAAACATCATTTTGCGATTGCCTTTCTTCGGAATGGGCGAGCGGCCACACATCGCAGTGCGGTCGGTCGTTACTCAACGGAAACGGGGGGCCTGACGCCCCCCGATCTCGAATCTCTTGCGTCTCTTTACACTGTACGCAAGCGGTCAACTAGCAGCAGGGGTTTCTGGTGGCGTTTCGGCGGCTTCGAGGCCCGCGGTCAGCACGGGAACCGACGACGTTGCGATTTCTTCAACATCGCTATCGCTCAGTACCAAGGTATATTCTTCGAATTCGGCGGATGCCATCACGAGGTCGAGCGCTTTGCGTTCGAGCAGTTCCGTGGCGAGCGACTCGATCAGATCGTCCTTTTCCATGCGGGCACGTACCTTGCGGTACGACTCGCCTTCGCGGTCGGCGATCTCAGCGATTTCGTTCTCGATGTCTTCGTCTTCGATCTCGATTTTTTCAAGATCGGCGATCTTTTGCAGAATAAATCGCCCTTGCAGCAAAGCAGCAGTGCTGTTCAGCGAATCCATCTCGAGGACGCGGAGGCGGCCCTTGATCTGGTCGTCGCTGACGCCGTTCGCCCGCATCTCGATGACCTTTTGGTTCATGCTCTTGCGAGCCTGACGCTTGAGCATGTCGGCTGGCAGCGTCACCTTCGTGCTTTGCGACAATTGAGCGATGACACCACTACGGGCGACTTCACGTTGCGTGTTCACAAGTTGCTGATCGAGGCGAACGCGAACGAACTCGTCGAGTTGTTCCTCCGCTTTCAGCCCGAACTTCGACAACAGCGCTTCGTCGATCTCCGGTGACTTAATCGTCTTAATGTCTTTGATCTTGAACGATGCCTGCAAGGTCTTACCACGCAGCGATTCGTTGTTCACTTCTTGCGAAATCACCATGTCGACCGTGCGTTGCTCGCCGACTTTTGCTCCCGACAGTTTCTTGGCGAAGCCTTCGGCGATACCGTCGGCCATTGCCAGCCTTGGCTCGACTTTGACGCGGACTTCGGAGATTTCGTTAACGACTTTGCCGTTGAGTTCGATAATCACATCGGCCGTAATAATATCATCCGTCACCACTGTTGCCGGGGCACCGTTCACTCCGACCTTTGGAACGATCTGTCCCATCGGCTCAAGCATTTTGCGGCGGTACTTTGCCACGTCCGCATCGGTGAACGTGTACATCGGCTTGCGGAGCTTTAAGCCCTTGTATTCCGGCAGATCGAACTCGGGGCGAACCTCGATATTGAATTCATAGACGAACGGCCCCTCTTCGGGGATGAAAATCGTCGCAGGGTCGAGTTCAGGTGGCGCGAGTGGCGAGATCGCTTGCTCGTCGGCGAGTTGTTCGAGGCTCGCCATCAGCACTTCGGTCTTGATGTCGATGAGGACGTCTTTTTTATACCGACGCTCGATGATCTTGCGTGGGGCTTTCTTCGGGCGAAAGCCGCGCACCGTCGATTGCGTGCTGGTCATCAGGTCCGAGAATTTTTCGTCGAGGCGGGCATCGATCGCCGCACGATCCACGGTCACTTTGACGTGCTTTTTGCACGGCCCGGCGTCGCGAATCTCGACGGTTTGGGGCAACTTCGTTGCCACCGCATCGGGTGCGGTTAACGAGTGCGAAGTGGTCGTCTCGGATTGCGGTTCGGTTTCGGCGGCCATCAGTGGCTCCAGTTTTGCTCTGCGGACCAGACATTTAAAAAACACAAAGAGCCGAGAATATTCGCGGGTCAGGCGTGGATGTCCGCCAACCTACGACTTCTCGGCTCCAGAATGCCGAACGTTCCGTTATCGCCGGAAACGTTGAGAGCGGGTGATGGGATTTGAACCCACGACAACCTCGTTGGCAACGAGGTACTCTACCACTGAGTTACACCCGCACTACTCACACTAAACTCTAAGGCCTCGCCGGGGCGATTCAAGGGGAACTTCCGAAGAAGCCGC
>JANXNT010001408.1 GCA_025353985.1 Limnoglobus sp. | reverse complement strand
TCCCAGCCCCGTTGGAGCCGATGACGCCGATTTTCGCCCCCGGATAGAAGTTCAGGTTCACATCCTTGAGGATTTCCCGCTTGCCATATTGCTTGGTCAGGTGTTCCATGCTGAAAATATAACGCTCGCCCATATCGTCCTCGCGTACAGTGTGTATCGGAAATGATAAGGGAAACCGGCAGAAGCGCGAAGGGCAGACCTGCGAACCGTGCGCCGCGTAGGCTTTGCGTAGCGAAACGCTGGGCGCGAACGCACGTGAGAATGAATTCCATTTGCAGGACTTGCCAATACAAAACAAAGCAAACGAGAACGCCTACCTCAAGCTAACGCAGCTGCCGCGGCCGTACGAAAACGCCAAGCGATCAGTTGATCGAAGAGAACCGAACGTGATGGGTGATTCAGTTTCGGCGAAGGAGGAGTTCCTGATGCGTATGTGGCCTCGATGGATCGAAGTACTGGTCATTGGCTTACTGACAGGATTCGTCATTAACGCTTGCGATGTGACTGTGACAGTCGTATTCGCAGCAAACGAGTGGGAAGGAGTATTGCGAAGTCAAGGTCTCACACCGTCATCGTGGACTCCACCGTTCTATGTCTCAGCCACGTTTCTTGGTGGTGTAATCTAGGTGGCCGTTTACGCCGTGTTCCGCCGCTCGCTCGCTCCGACACCCGCGACGGCAGCAGTCGTTTCGCTCTTGTTGTGGGGCGTCAGTCGTCTGTACGGGGCTGGTCATGTGGTCATGGGGCAGATGCCCATACACATCTTTGCTATCATGTCCGGCGGGCTACTGGCAGGGTACCTGCTAGGCGGACAAGTCGGCCGATGGGCATTGGAGCGGCGGTTCGAACTGCTGCTCCAGTACGAATACGAACCGAACGTGGCGTTCAACTACCGGCTCAAGCAACTGCGGTTCGGGTACAAGTTGGAAAGGGACACGCTGTTGTTGACACGTGACAACGTTACGGAAACTTGGAAGCGCATCGCCGAGTCGGATTCAAAGTAGTCCGATGTCCCCGTTTCGCAAAGCCTACGAGGCGAAACGGGATCGCCCCTGTGACCACTGGTTGTTACACTTGAAACATGCTGCCGTTTCTTGCCGAACTCCGTTCTTCGATCTTGCCATCGCGGCGCGACTGGCTGCGTGTGGGGGTGCCGTCGTTGTTGGCGGCGACGTTGCCGCGATTGAAAGCGGACCCGCGTAGGCCGGGGTTTGGGCGGGCGAAGTCGGTGCTCGTGGTGTTTACGAGTGGCGGGCAGAGTCAGCTCGATACGTGGGACCCGAAGCCCGATGCGCCGGTCGAGATTCGCGGCGCGTTCGGGAGTATCCCGACGGCGCTCCCCGGCGTGCGATTTTGCGAACATCTGCCGCAACTCGCGAAAATGGCCGACAAATTCAGCCTCGTTCGTAGTGTCACACACGATGATCTCGATCATGGCTCGGCGTGTTATCTCGCACTGACAGGCCAGCGTCACCCGCGAAAATCGTCGAACCCGCCGCCGAAGCCGAGCGACTTTCCCGCATTCGGCGCGATCCTGAAACGGGTCCGCCCGACGGATCGCTTCCCGCAAACCGCTATCCATGTGAACGGCCCGCTGCTCGCGCCATTGGAAGTCGCGCCGGGGCAGTACGGCGGGTTTCTCGGCCGCGGTTACGACCCGTATACCGTCGGCAACGTCACCGATACCGACGATCTCGTCGAAGGGTTTGGCTTCCCGGAAAATGTGACGCTCGAACGGGCGGCGGCACGGCGAAAACTCGTCGGCGAACTCGAACGCCACGCGCGCCCGTTGCCAACCGACCAACTGACACTGGCCCGTCAGGCGTACGATTTTTTACTCTCGCCGGTGGCCCGCGATGCGTTCGATTTGGACCGCGAACCGGCGAAACTCCGCGAGCGTTACGGGCGGCATCGTTCGGGGCAGGCGTGCTTGCTCGCGCGTCGGCTCGTCGAGGCCGGGGTGCCGTGGGTGACGGTGTTTTTCAACCATTGCATTCGCGGGCAAGACCATCACCCGACCGACACCGATCAGTACGGCTGGGATACGCACAACGATATTTTCGACGCGATGCGGACGCACCTTTTGCCGCGATTCGATGGCAGTGTTTCGGTACTTCTCGAAGACTTGCGCGTGCGCGGATTATTGGAAACGACACTCGTCGTGGTGATGGGCGAGTTCGGTCGGTCGCCGCGCGTGGGTGTCGAAAAGAACTTCCTGGGCAGTTCGCCGGGGCGGAAACATTGGGGCGGCTGTTACACGGTGATGCTCGCAGGTGCGGGTATACGGCCCGGTGCCACCTACGGTTCCTCGGACCGCATCGCGGCCTACCCCGGCGAGAATCCCGTGACGCCCGGCGACCTCGCCGCCACGCTGTTCCACGCGCTCGGCATCGACCCCGCCAGCCATTTTCACGACGGCAGCAACCGACCCTACCGCATCGCAACCGGCGACCCGATCCTCGGGCTGTTCGGGTGATGCATCTCAACGAAGGACCGAACGAATGGACGCTTCCACTGGAGGGCCGAAATTCCCCGGCGAACTGTCGGATCACCTGCCGCAACAAGGCGAGCCACCGGACCGCTTGGCCGACAGACTCCGCCACGCCTGGTTTTGGTATGCGATCCTCGCTGTCGCCATTCCGGCATGGGTCGGCGCGATGGTAGCGGCCATCGTATTCATCGGCGGGCCGTTAGGTTGGCTCACGGCGATGATAATCCTGTTCGTTCCCATCGGTGTTTACAGAATGATGCTGTTCGTGCGATTCCTCTCCAGTCGCGACCCCGCCACAGGGGAGCGGTTGAATCGCCGGGATCGATAGTGATGCGTTATTTCCGAATGTCACGCGGGTGATTTGTTCGCGCGTCCCAAAAGCACACTCGCCCAGCGGGCGATGGCCCAAATCACGAGAGTGCCGACGGCAGTGATCACGAATAGCGTGAGGCCGATGCTGAGGTAGCCGGTGGTGATCATTCGCGCGCCGGCGGGGTCGCCGGAGTCTCGTAGCATTTGCCCCTTGAGGATCATGTTCGGGAACTGCACGGTGATCAGGTTCGTACCTGCGGTGAGCGTTGTCGAACAGACCCAGAGCATCGGCGGGAGTGTCACGTAGGCGTACCGGCCGCGGCCGTTATTGACGAGCCACGTCGTCACGAGCGTCAGCGCCAGCACCGCGAGCAGTTGGTTCGCGACGCCGAACATCGGCCAGATCGTGCGGATATTTCCCGTGTAAATCAGCCAGCCCCAACTGCCAGTGACGATGGAGCTCGCGAGGATCGCGCCCGGCAGCCAGTCGGGCCGTGCGAACGGCGCATACACCCGGCCCACGGTTTCCTGCACGAGGAACCGCCCGATGCGCGTACCGGCGTCGATGGTGGTTAAAATAAACAGCGCCTCGAACATGATCGCGAAGTGGTACCAGTATTTCAGCACCGAATCGCCCGCGATGCCGAGCCACTGAAACGCATCGGTGAACACGACCGACATGCCGACCGCAAGCGTGACCGCACCCCCCGTGCGACCACGTAGCGATTCGCCGCCGACCTTCTCTTCCATCTGGCCGAGATCCATGTGCGACACGCCGCTGACGCCGAGTTGGTGCATCGGCTCGGTGCGATACTTCGCGTTCACTTCGCGGACTTGCTCCGCCCATTTCGGCATGTCGTCGATGGCAATATTAATGTCGTAATACAGGTCCGTGGGCAGCGCCGCCGCTGCGATGAGTGCCGTCACGCCGACGAGGCCTTCGATGAGCATCGCCCCGTAACCGATCGTGCGAATGTGCGATTCCTTTTCGATCATTTTCGGCGTCGTTCCCGATGCCACCAGCGAGTGAAACCCGCTGACCGCGCCGCACATCACGCAGATGAACACGAACGGGAAAATGCTTCCCTCGAAGGTCGGACCGCCGTTGAGGAAGGTTTCGTTCAGCATCGGCGCATTCAGTGGCGGGTTGCCAACAATGACGCTTCCGACGAGCAAAATGACGGTGCCAATTTTGAGGAAACTACTCAAGTAATCGCGTGGTCCGAGCAACAACCAGACCGGCAACACCGCGGCCACGAAGCCGTAAATCACGAGCGAAATAATCGTCTGTTCGCGAGTCAGCGAGAAGTACGGTTCGAGTGCGGAACCGGGGATCGACCCACCGACGACGACAGCCGCGAGCGTCATCGCGCCGCCGATTAGCGAGGCTTCAATGACGCGACCTTTACGCAATTTGTGCATCCACAACCCGACGAACAGCGCGATCGGAATCGTACACGCAATCGTGTACGTG
>JANXNT010001397.1 GCA_025353985.1 Limnoglobus sp. | reverse complement strand
GCCACGTCGATTCGCAGGGCTATGGCTGCGGGTCGAAATTGCCGCACAATGTGACCGGCCTGCTCGGTATCATGGACGGCGCGGCCAGCGACTTGCGTACGGGGCTGCCGTGGCAGATGGTCGAGATTCACGAACCGGTGCGGCTGTTGTTCATCGTCGAAACGACGCCGGAGATTTTGCTAAAAGTGATGTCGCGAAGCGCCGTCGTCGACAAGACGATCCGTAACGGCTGGGTGCAGATGTGTACGATGGACCCGGACACGAGGAAACTCCTCGTGTTCCAGAATGGCGAATTTCTACCCCACACGTTGACGACGAACCAATTGCCGACGGCCCGGTCGTCGGCCGATTGGTATCGCGGATGGCGAGAACACCTCGATTTCGCCGCAATCCAAACGGGAGCAACTTCCTGATATGCCCGATTTTCCCACACTCTCCGCGAACCTCGGCACCGTTGTCATCAGCGTGCCGTTCGCGCTGATGTTCTATCTCGGTGGTACGACGCTCATCGGGCGCAAACGCAGCGAAGCCGCCACGGCCCGCGCCGTGACAGCGACGACCGGCGTGGGGCTGATCGCCGGACTCATCGTGCTCGGCCTCATGCTCACGAACGACACGCAACACGATGTCGTATCGTTCGGCGACTGGGTCCACGTCGAAACCCCCGTTACCGAGAAGCCGTTCCACTTTGCGATCAAGTTCGTGTTTGACCGGCTTTCGGTTCCGTTCACGGCGCTTACGTACTTGCTATTCGGCACGATCGGCGTGTTCGCCACGAAGTACATGCACCGTGAAGAAGGCTATAACCGCTTCTTCACGCTCTACTCGTTGTTCCTCGCGGGTATGGTCACGGCGGCACTCGCGGGCACGATCGAAACGCTGTTCTTCGGTTGGGAACTGGTCGGGTTATCGTCTGCGTTGCTCGTCGGCTTCTTCCACAATCGGCCCGCTCCGGTACGGAATGCGTTTCGCGTCTGGGTGGTGTATCGCATCTCGGATGCGGCGTTGTTGTTAGCCGCCGTGGTACTACACCACATGAGTAGCGGCGGCGATTTCGACAAACTCACCGGCTATCAGCAAATCGATGGCCACGATGTGGCCGCGTGGCCGTACGGCGTCTGTCGATTACCTGCCAATCAAGTGTTAATCGTTGGGTTGTTGCTCATCATCGCGGCGGCGGGGAAGTCGGCTCTGATCCCGTTTAGCGGCTGGCTGCCGCGAGCGATGGAAGGGCCGACGCCATCGAGTGCGGTGTTCTACGGGGCATTATCCGTACACCTCGGGGCATACCTGCTTTTACGGCTCGACCCGTTGCTGGATGCGTCGCCCGTGCTATCGACCATCGTCGTGATTCTCGGGCTGGCCACTGCGATTTTTGCCACACTCACCGCTCGCGTTCAAACGGATATTAAGTCCGCACTCGCGTTTGCGTCATTGACGCAAGTGGGGCTGATCGTCGCCGAAATTGGTCTCGGCTGGCGTTACATTCCGCTCGTGCACATCCTCGGGCACGCCTGTTTGCGCACGATGCAATTCGTGCGGGCACCGAGTGTCATTCGCGACCACAACGCCATCGAGTACGCGCTCGGCGACCGTCTGCCGCGCGGCAGCAGTGGCTTCCTCGGGAAGTTCGGCGTGCGGGCCTATCGCTTCGCTCTCGAACGCGGGCACCTCGATGCTATCCTCGATCGCGTCTTTTGTGCGCCGTTCCTGGCACTCTTCCGCGGGATCGATCGCTTCGAAAGACGGATCGCCATCACGGTCAACGACGACCAGCCGACGGTCGAAGCCCCGGTCGCGACGCCTTCGTTGTCGCCCGCAAAGGAACGTGCGATATGAACCTGCTTTCGCTGCCGAGGGCCGAAGTCGCCATCGGGATTCCGATCATCGGTGCCATACTGGTGCGAACCGTTCGCGATCCGGCTCGCGCGGATCGTGTGGCAATCGTCTCGAGGATACTCGTTCTCGTAGCGTCGCTGTTCGCGTGGGCATCGGTCGGCACCGAGACGGCACTCTGCCCGTGGGGTGCCTGTTTAACGTTCTTTGGCCGGCCGATCTTCACCGTGGATCGGCTGAGTGGGTCGTTGCTTCCGCTCGTTGCACTGTTACACGTTTTGACAGTCCTCAGCACCTCGCGGGTGAAGCGGAATCGCACATCGTACACGGGGCATCTGATCGGCGAAGCCGCACGACTGGCAACGTTTTCGTGCATCGAACCGTGGCCGTTGATCGCCTTACTCGCGTTCAGCACGATTCTGCCATACATCGAAATGGCCCAACGCGGCTTACGTAGCCGCTTGTACGTCTGGCATATGCTCGCCTTCGTGGTCTTGCTCATTAGCGGTTGGTTTGCGGTCGAATCGAAGTGGTCGGTCGGCCCGATACTCTTACTCGCGGCGGTGCTCGTCCGCAGCGGCACTTTCCCCGCGCACCTGTGGGTCGTCGATCACTTCGAACGGGCAGCCTTCGGGACGGCGTTACTTTTCGCCACGCCGATTGCGGGTGTTTACGTGGCGCTACGGCTCGTCATTCCGAACGCGCCGGATGTCGTGTTGCAAACGATCGGCATCGCTTCGCTGGTAACGGCAATCTACGCGGCGGGCCTTGCGATCGTACAAACCGACGTTCGCCGTTTCTTCGCGTATACGTTCCTTAGCCATGCCTCGATTGTGCTCGTTGGCCTAGAACTGCACACGTCGCTCAGCCTGACTGGGGCGCTTGGCATGTGGGTGTCGGTGGCGTTGTCACTGGGCGGTCTGGGTTTGTGCCTGCGTGCCGTGGAAGCCCGATATGGGCGACTGTCGCTCAACCGTCATTTGGGGCTGTACGAAAAATCGCCGATGCTCGCGATCGGCTTTCTCGTCACCGGTTTCGGCTGCATCGGCTTCCCTGGTACCGCCGGTTTCATCGCGAATGAATTGCTCGTCGATGGAGCGATCGAAGCGAATCCTGTCGTCGGCGTGGCGCTCGTTTTCGAGGCCATGCTGAATAGCATCGCGATTGTCCGCGTGTATCTACTGCTCTTCACGGGAACGCAGAATACCTCGTCAGTGCCGCTCGATGTGACGTGGCGCAAACGGGTGGCGATGCTGACGCTATTCGCACTCATTTTCGTCGGCGGCCTCGCGCCGAACGTCTGGATCCACGAACGCTATGAAGCCGCCCGTTCGCTGAATTTGTTCCCCGAAGAATGATTCCAATGGGCCGGGTGGGAGTCGAACCCACTTCCAACTCGTTATGAGCAAGCTGCTCGACCGTTGAGCTTCCGGCCCCATTGCACCTAATCTAGTTTTTCATTGGCGCGATGCTAGAGCCGAACAAACGCAGTGCGTTTTGGGTTGTGCGTTCGCACAGTTCGACCACGTCGATTCCGCGATCCTGTGCCAAACCGTTTGCCGTGTGGAACACGAAGGCTGGCTCGTTGCGTTTGCCGCGCATCGGTACGGGAGACAAATACGGGCAATCGGTTTCGACGAGCAATTTGTCGAGTGGCACTTCGCGTGCGATTTCGCGCAGGGCATCCGCCGTTTTGTACGTGACCATTCCTGCGAATGAGAGGTGCAAGCCGAGCGCCAGGCACTCTTTCGCGGTGGCGGCATCGCCGGAGAACGAGTGCATAATGCCACTCACCGGGCCGTTTTTGTCGAAGTCCAATTTCAGCATTCGCACCACATCGGCTTCGGCTTCGCGGCAGTGAATCACGACCGGTTTTTGCAACCGTCGCGATAACTCCAGATGCCTCGCGAAGTACTCTTCTTGCAACGCGAATGGGGCGCGATCCCGATAGCGGTCGAGGCCGGTTTCCCCGATTGCAACGACCGAAGGCGTTGTTGCCAGCCGTTCGATTTTCGGCCAATCGTCCGCGTGTGCCTCGGCCACGTGATTCGGTTGAATGCCAACGGAGGCGACGAGTATCGGGTACTTTGCGGCGAGTTCGACACAGGCCATGCTCGTCGCGATGTCGATCCCCATCGCGACGATGCGCTCGACACCGGCGGCGGCGGCGCGTTCGAGTACTTGCGGCAAGTCACTCTGAAAGCGTTCGTCGAACAGGTGGGCATGAGTATCGATGAGGCGTGGCATCGGGTGGCTCGGGTTATTCGGGAAACGAGAATCGGGGGCCGCGTGGCCCCCGAAGTTCGATGTCGCGTTTGCGGTTTCGGTTACTTGCTGCCTTTGCCGAAGTCGCCCATCGGCCCCATCGGGTTCGACAGTGCGCCCGCGTTCTTCGTGTCGTCTTCGACGCGTTTGATCCAGTCGTTCCAGCCCTTTTCGCGATCGACCCGATCCGGTTCGTCGGAATCGGTTGCTGAATTCCGAACGAAGATCGTACCATCGGGTCGCAGGATCAACATCTCGACCGCCGACTCATCTTCGACGTTACGTTGCCCGAACGTCTGTTTGGTTTTCCCACCTTCGAAGTCGACGCACATCATCGAAGTCGTGAAGTCGACGAGTACGCCTTTGGGCTGCTCTTTGGCGTTCGCCACTTTGTACTTCGGCAACGTCTGTAGCAGGAACTTGACCTTTTCCGCCGACCACAGCGGCAACGAGATCAGTTGCTTCTTGCCGATGAATTCGCCGCGATTCACGGGGATATCGCCGAGCACCCACGCGCCGAGCGGTTCGCGTTTGTTGCCATCGAGCAAGATTTGCTGCATCCAGGTCTGAATCTGGACGACGGGTAATTCGCCATTCTTGTTATCCAACAGGTTCTGAACGGCGCGATCTTTGTACTTCGCAACGATTGAGTCGTGGTATTTCACCGGGTCGCCGAGGTACATGTTCAGATCGCTCGCCACGGTGACTTTCGTGGCAATTTCCGTCCATGGTCCGTTCAAAATGGCCACTTTCGCATCCGAAGGGCGGCCGACATCACGACGATTGAAGTTCGGGTTCTTCATCTTCACTCGAATGCGATACTGATACGTGAACCCTGGCTCGACATCAACATCGAGGAACCGGATCATCATGTGTTCGAGTTCGACCGAGGCTTGAATGTTCTGTAATGCTCCGCTCGCGCCGCTTCCGTAAGGGCCACCCGAACCGTATATGGAGTCGCCACCCATCGGCCCCATCGGGCCAGCTGGCCCCATAGGACCAATAGGCCCCATTGGGCCGCCTGGCGTCAGCGGACCCGATCCGGGGCGTCCACCGCTACCCGATCCGCGATTCCCCATTGGCCCCATCATCGAGACGCCGGGGCCGGATTTCTCCGCACCCGTGAAGTCGCCGAATGCCCCCGTACCCGCACCGCCCGCAGCACCGGCTTGGGGCATAAACGGATCCGACGTGTCGCCCTTAAACTTCTTCTGCTGATCGCTTTCGGTGATGACCGGTTTCTGTGCGAGTTTCAGTTTGTCCACGGTCGCACGGATCGAATCCATGCGAATCTCCGGATAAACCGCTTGCCCTTCCGCCACGGCCGGTAACGGTATCGCCATCTTTTGTTCGTAGCGGAGGAAGTAGCGAATGTAGCCATCGTCGGGCTGGTCGGCAGTTTTGCGATTGTAGATCGTGTTGACGTACTGCCCGACGTGATCGTAAGTGCTGTAATCGAACACTTGGCCGGCGGGCGTTGTCACACGCCGTTCGACTTCGAAGCCATCGAACGTGGGTCCGCTCGGCGATGGCGAAGTCGTCGTTTCTCGCGACGCCTCGTCGACGGTTTTAAGGCGTAGCGCCCGGCGAATCACTTCGAGTTGGGCCTTCAACGGGAAGGCGGCATGAACGACAATTGTGCGGCGAGGGTAGATAATAAACGCCGGTGGATTTTTACCGTCGTACTGATCGATCGGCACATAATCGACGGTCGGTTCGGATCGGGCACCACTGGCATCGTAAGCACCCGCACCGGGAGCATACAGACTCCCGGAGCCGCCGCTACTGCCGCTACTGCTGCTGTACGGGTTACCGCCGCCGCTTCCGCCAGCGGCACCACGTCCGCCTCCACTTGCGCCCATAGGCCCCATCGGACCCATTGGACCCATCGGGTTCGGCGCAACAGCCGCCGCAGGTGGTTTCGTCTTTCGATCTTTGATATTCGTTCTCTTGAGAGCATCTTCGATCGCTTTCAAGTCGGTTTTGCCAATGTTGTGGCTTTTCAGCACACCGATTTGCACCGTGCCATTCGCACTGATCTTCAGGTCATAGGCTTTCATCGGCAATCGAACGAGGTCGAGTTGGGCATCGACGATGCCGAGTACGGCCGGGTTCTCTCGGGCCTTGTTCGGCTGGTCGACCGGTTCGAACATCGGGCTGATCGGTCGGAATTCGTTCGGCGATACCATGCTGAACGCGAGCGTGTTTTTCCCGATCATTTCGGGTGGGAGTTCCTTGCTCGTGGAATTTTCGTTGTTGATCTGCCCTTGCAGAGTCGTCGCGCCGTTTCGGATCTTGTTCACGGCTGTACTCGGGCTGTCCGCACCGGTCGCGGCGACAATTCCCAACACGCCGAGGACGGCGAGTCCACCGGCGGCGGCAACGAGTGCGAACTTCTCGCCCTTCTCGATGAGCAGTTTCTGGAGGTTGAATTTTGCCATCGGACGCTCTCCCTGATGATCGCTGAGTTCGTTGTGTGTGGGCCGGTATCCGCGTTAGTTTTTCTTGGGTGTCTCAGCCGCTGGTGGCGTCACGGGCTTCGGTGTCTCTGCCACCGGTGGCGTTACGGGCTTCGGTGTTTCTGCCGCTGGTGGTGTCACTGGTTTCGCTGGCGTTTCGACTGGCATCGGTTTGAGTTCCGGCACTTTCACCGCTTCGGGTGCGGTCGTCTTCCCTGTGCTTTCGAGTTGGCTCGACTCCGAGCCATCCTTCGGTTTTGGGTCGTACTTCTCGTAAAGCGAAACCAAGCCGTAGACCGTCAGTTCGACCAAGCCCGAATTCGCTTGCGCTTCCGATACGTTCGAGAGTGATGTGGAACTGAGGCCGGGAATTCCTTGAAACTGCGAGCCGCCCGACATTCTCGGGTCCATGCCCATTGGGCCGTACTGCCCGGATGTACCCACCGGCCCCGAACTCGACTGGCCCATCGGGCCGTACGGCGACGAAGACAAACCGTTACCTGCCGAGCCACCGATCGTGCTGAATTCTTCGCCGCCTTGTCCCGATATACCCACCGAGCCGCCCGTTGTGTTCGTAGTCGATTGCAGACCCGAGGCACGTTTCCAGTGGTATTGCACGCCTTCGAAACGTAACGGAGAGTTGGCGTAAGCGATCATGACATCCGTAATGTATTGCTGATCGATAACGACCGTGAAGGCGACTTGCATTCGGCGGACTTGGTCGGTCACATCGACGTAGCGCTTCTTGTTGCCATCGGCGAGTTTCGTCAGTGCCATCCCGCCCGCCTCACCGGGACGAATGGTGGCCGATAAGCCGCTTGTCCCACTGACTGCTCCGCCGCCGCCCGGCGTCATCATCATCGCGCTGTCACCCATCGGCCCTGGCCCGGCCGGAGCCGGTGAGCCGGTCGTTGCGTTCGTCGGGTCCGCTTCGGGCCAGAACCGCGGGTTGTTGAGCACCGTGTAGAAATACTTAGCCGAAGGATAGCCGAGTGCGAGGCGTTCGAGGCGTCGAATCGGTACAGTTTTTTCGTCGAGAACCTGTTCGACCTTGGCAATTTCCGTGAAGTTCGTTCCGGGAGGGAACACGTGCGAAGGGAGCGCGGGGATCGAGATTGTCTCCTCGCCGGGAACGAATTCGCCCTGAATTTGAAACTCGAATGGCGGCAGATCGAGACGCGCCGCATCGAACCACACTTTCAACGTCATCGTGTTACCGCTGCCGAGCAGTTGCAACTGCTTCGTTCGATTCTTGATCTTTCCGGTGAGGAACTTGCGGCCGCCGCTGGGCTGATCTTTGACTTCGAGGTCGAGTTCCCAGATTCGGCTAACAAACTTCCGCTGATTTGGTGGTGGCAGTTGGTTATTATCCTTAACCATATCGAAGCGAGACAGCGAATCGTTGACGACTTTGATCGGCTCCAGCATCGCACGCTGAATCCAGAAGTCTTCCATCACGAGCCACATTTGCCGCGATTCTGGCTTCATTTCGCCCCAGTTGTTGACCCACCGGAGCGTGTTCTTCCAGCCCGTCGTCATCTTGGTCGGTGCCACTTTGCTTGCGATCGCTGCGTGCATCGCTCGGCGACCACGCGGTCGTCGTTGGAATGGTCATGCGAACAACGAGCGATACGTGCGTTCGTCCAGCTCGCGCACATCCAACAGCACCAGAAAATCCGTCGTACCGAACTCGTGATCGATTGCCG
>JANXNT010001394.1 GCA_025353985.1 Limnoglobus sp. | reverse complement strand
GCGGCTTGAGTTGAGATTCGGTTGTTTTAACAGTACGATTCGCTATAAATGTTATTGTTCCGGATCTTGCAATTTCAAGTGTTCGAAATAAGTTCCACACAAATTAGAGTATCTGTCATGTCTCGGTTGCGTTGGAAAATCTCCCTGTTTGTCTTCTCGGCTATCGTATTGTTAGCGTTGGGTTATGTTTATCGACCGGTTGCACCATCGGCTCACAGTCTTCTCCATGATGGGCAGATGTTCCTTCGGGATGGAGACGTAGCGAAAGTGGATCAGTCCGTGGAGCAGTTAGTCACTGCCGGATACACAGAGCATGCGGCGTTACTTCGCGGGGAGTCGTTGTACCGTCGCCGGAAGTTTGGTCAGGCGGAATCGGAACTCGCGAAAGTCAACGGGGCTAGCGAATTGTACCCCCAAGCCGCAGTCTTTTTCGCATATTGCCGGTTAGAAGCGGGTGACGCGACCACTGCACAAGAGCTACTTCACGGTGTCGTAGAAAACCATCCGAATGATGTCGAAGCCCATCGAGGATTAGCCCAGGTTTACTTTGTTCTTGGGGCGAATACACGAGTCGTCGACGAGTTGGAAATCGTTGCAAAAATGGATCCGTCCGATACGCGACCGTGGATGTACAAGGGTGGGTTCTATGCCGATGTTGGGTTATTGGTCGAGTCGGTTGACGCATACGAACAGGCGCTTTCTCGTGCTGTCAAACCGGAACAAATCGGTCGTGCCAGACTCGGGTTGGCGGAGGCCTTATTGAAGTTTGGGCAGCACGTTCGTGCGATGGAGGTGCTCGCAGGCTTGCCCTTGAGCTTTCAGAAGGACTCGAACGCAATCGTGTTCAAAACGGACGCGATGTTGAGACTCGGCGATTTAAAAGCCGCAAAAGAGTCGATTGCGCCCGTTATTGCGGGTTTCACTCCCAGTTCGGCTGCACTGACGATCGCCGGTCGAATTGAGTTTGAAGCAGGCGATTACGAGCAAGCGCACAAGTTGTTCGAACGGGCCACGGTCATCGATCCGGCATACCATGAGGCCCATTATCACATGGCGCAAACGTTGAACCGGATGGGGAACACGACTGCGGGTGCGGCCCAACAGAAACGTGCGGACAATATTAAGGCGGACCTGCAACTTATGAGTCAGCTGATGGACGGTGCCGGGATGCGTCCGTGGGATGCGACTGTTCGCGAAAAAATTGCCGACGTTTCCCGCAGGTTAGGGAAAGAGGACATTGCCATCAAATGGACGAAAGCCGCGAAGATGTGCCCACCTCCACCAAAGCGTTAGACAAACTCATATTGCTATTCTCACAGCGAAATCACGCCAT